>CAXGOD010000126.1:0-6455 GCA_964011245.1 uncultured Bacteriovoracaceae bacterium
AAGAACTCTTTGAGTACCTGTATAGAATGGATGAGAAGCAGATGAAATATCTACTTTGTAGTATGGATAGTTCTTACCTTCGTGATCGATTGTATCGTTCGTTTCAACAGTTGATTTAGTTAAAACTTTGAAGTCACAAGAAATGTCGTGAAATAATACTTCTCTATAATTTGGATGAATGTCTTTTTTCATAGTTATACCCTATTCTTTTTTATCTAATTAAACTCTAAAATACTAAAAAACGTCTAAGCAATTTAGTACTATATTCAAAAGAAGTCAACGGTTTACGCTGACTTTTAAATTACTATTTCTTCATTGCTTTCTTAACGATTTCAACAACTTGGTCCTCAGTTAGCTTTTCAGCTTTCTCAGGAGTTTTGTATTCATCAGGTAAAGCGATATTCTTTGTACCGGCTTTTAAATAAACTCCGTACTTACCATCATAAATACCAATCTTCTTACCAACAGCTTCAACCTTACCAAAATCTTTAAGAACCTTAGCTCCACGAGAACCTCTTGGCTCATCTAGAAGTTCTAACGCGCGAGGTAATTCAACTGTATAAAGATCGTCGTCTTTTTTAAGAGATCTAAAATCTCCATCATGCATAACATATGGACCGAAACGGCCAACATTTGCAAGAATTGGCTTACCACTATCTGGATGAACTCCTAATTCTCTTGGAAGATTTAAAAGTTTAATAGCAAGTTCAAGATCAGCATTTCTTGGGCTCATGCCCTTAGGCAATGAAGCACGTCTTGGCTTTGGATTATCATCACTAACCTCACCTAATTGAAAGTAAGGACCATAACGTCCAACTAATACATAAATTGGTTGATCATCAAAATTTGGATGTGTTCCAATTGATTCTGGCCCACGTTTACTCATTTCAATTAATTCATCAATATCACTTGGCTTTAAGTCCGCTGGTGCAATCTCTTCAGGAATAGAAGCGTGAATTTCTTCCCCTTCTTTTTCCTTATCAATAGCAATAACGTATGGACCAAAACGGCCAACCTTAATATCAACAGCTCCGTACTCACCCTCTAAATGGATGGTACGTGACTCTTCAGGCTTAATAAGTTTATCTTGTTTTTCTACAGCTTTTTTAAGACCTTTGGCGCCACTATAAAATCCTTTCATATACTCTAAGAATTTAACTTCACCTTCAGCAATTCCATCCAGTGAGTTTTCCATTTCCGAAGTAAAACTATAATCAACAAATTGAGGAAAATATTTTTCAAGTAACTGACAAACGGCCATACCAGTAAAAGATGGAATTAATGCAGTCCCTTCTTTTCTAACGTATCCTCTATCTTGGATTGTTCCAATAATAGTTGCATAAGTAGATGGACGACCAACACCCTCTTTTTCAAGACGTTGTACCAAACTTGCTTCTGTAAATCTTGCTGGTGGCTTTGTTTCATGAAATAAAGCATCAACTGTATCAGCTTTAAGAATATCCCCTTCCTTCATTTCAGGAAGGATAACTTCTTTGTCATCTAATGCTTTATCAGGATCATCGCTTCCTTCAACGTATACTCTTAAGAAACCAGGAAAGATAATTCTTGATCCAGTTGCAGTAAATTCACAGTCATCTGCTTGAATCTTAATACTCATATTCGCTTTTTTAGCTTCTTTCATCTGACAAGATAATGTTCTTTTCCAGATTAATTCATAAAGAGCTTTTTCTTTTGGATCTAAACTTGATGGAATTTCATCAGGGTGTTTAAACTCACTTCCAGCAGGACGAATCGCTTCATGGGCCTCTTGAGCACCTTTAGTTTTCGCTGCAAAGTTTCTTGGCTTGTCTGATAAATATTCTTTACCAAAAAGTTTTTCTACACTATCGCGAGCTCCATTAACTGCTTCTTGAGAAAGATTTGGTGAATCTGTTCTCATATATGTAATTAAACCTTCTTCATATAATCTTTGGGCCATACGCATAGTATTTCTTGCTGATAGACCTAACTTTCTAATCCCTTCCATCTGTAAAGATGAAGTGATAAAAGGTTTAGTTGGGTTCATCTTAGATTCTTTCTCTTCAATAGAAGTTACTTTCCAATCAACACCCTTTAATCTTTTTTCAAGATCTTTTGCGGCTTTTTCTTTTAAGTGCTCAACATCTTTAATTAGCTTTCCAGTTTCTGGCTCAAAATCAGAACCCTTTGCAATTCTTTTACCGCCAACTGAAGTTAACTTTGCTTCAAGAGGCTTTTTACTAGCAAGAAGACCTGCTTTTAGATCCCAGTACTCTGAACGAACAAAACGCATTCTTTCACGCTCACGCTCAACAATAAATCTAAGACCAGTTGACTGAACTCGCCCAGCACTAAGACCGTAAGCAATCTTTTTCCAAATAAGTGGAGAAAGAGTATATCCATATAATCTATCAAGAATTCTTCTCGCTTCTTGAGCTTTAACTAATTTTTCATCTAATTCACGAGTTTCTTCAAGTGCATTTAAAATTGCCTTCTTCGTAATCTCGTGGAAAACCATTCGTTTAACAGGAACTTTTGGTTTTAATAATTCCATTAAATGCCAAGAAATACTTTCTCCCTCACGATCCTCATCGGTCGCGAGATAGATGCCAGCACAATCTTTTAATTTCTTTTTTAATTCTCGAACTATTTTAGATTTACCTTTTGGCACAACGTATAAAGGAGAGAAGTCATCTTTGACATTAACACCTAATTTCGCCCATTCTTCTTTTTTCAAAGCCTTAGGAATATCCGTAGCTGATTGAGGAAGATCCCTTACATGACCCATGCTCGCCTCTACTATATAGTTTTTTGGCAGATATTTTCTGATTGTTTTTGCTTTGGTTGGAGACTCGACGATAACTAAATACTTTTCCATTTAAGACCTGATTTTAAATTTATTAAATACTAAATAGTTAAATAGATAAGCCTGTAAAAAACATTCGTCAAGTATTCTAAAAAAGAAAGACCTTCTATATAATAGAAGGCCCATCGCATTAATCAAATATCTTGTCCGGTTTTAAGCTTTATTCTCTTCAAGATTTGCTCTTTTTTTCTTTAGCTTGTCTTGAACTTTTCTTTTTATTCTTTCTGATCTTTTAATATACTTACGTCTTAATTTTTTACCTGAAACATAACCTTTCATTCTGCTTCTTGAGATAACATAAGCTGATTTATTAACAACATACTGACAGAATTGAGCTAACTCTTCGTCTCCATTATCAATTTTTGCAATTGTCTTTTTACTAACTGTACACATTAAAGCACTCGTTATCATTCCAGCATCGGCCACAAGCCCTACTGCTAGAACTGCACCACCTAAACTTTTAGCAACAATTCCTAAAACTAACTTTGGAAGAACTGTTTTCATTGCATATCCTGCAATTCCTTCAACAGTTGTAATTCTTGCTGCACTTAGAACTTGCATTGGATCATCTATTAGATCAATATTTTCAAGATCATCAACCCTATCAGCAGTTAACTCTCCTAATACTGGAATTAGCTCTTGGTAAGCTTCGTGTTGGTTTACGAAGTTTGCAATATTTTGCTTCATAACATCTTGATCAGCATCTAAAAGAGTATCTAAGTTTGCCATGATATCTTTTGAGATCACATCTTGCTTTTCTTGAATGATTAAATTTACTCTATCTTCAAAAGCCAGTTGGATTTTTACTAATTCATCAGCGTCTAATCTTGGATCAAATGTTGTCCAGATATCAGAAAATTTATCTTCATGGTTTAAAAAGATTTTCATGTATTCAACTTCAAGAGCATTCTTTCCAGGATCTTCAAAAAAACCTTTTAAGAATCCAGCAACATTAACAAATGGTCTTGCTGTTTGAATTGATACAAAAGTAGCCCCTTTACCAGCTCCTAATAGAACTCTTTTAAAAGTTACTTTTCTTTTAGATCTGTCCTTATCTCTTTTAAGACTTTGTGCTTTCTTTTTAAATCCAGAACTTATCTTTTTCAATGTTCTTTTAAACTTACCTTCGTGTTTTTCACTTTCAGCATCAACATTTTCAGAAATTTCATGAAGCTGATCTGCTGTAATTGTTGTCTTCTCTCCAGTTGGTAATTCAACTTCTACTTCTTGAGCAAAAGCATTTACTGAAAAGATTCCAATCATAAATGAAAATACGAATGCTTGTGCTCTAATTGTTAAATCGTTAAACCCTAACATAAGGATCTCCTCTGTCTCAAATTACTCTTGTTTTGCCTTATATTTTTTATGGATTTCTCTTTCTTCATCTAAAGTCGATTCTTTAGAACCTTCAGTTCCGTCAATGACTTCAATGGCACTAAGCTTACATGAAATGTATACTGGTGATATCATTTCTCGTTTTTTATCTTTTTTAAGATATTTAAAGTGCGAGTATACTGGGAATGTTTTGAAACCTGTCTCTCCAATATTATTAAAAGTCATTCTCGACTTTCCTTCATTTCCTTGAACCTGCACAACAGTTTTTAATCCATCATGTGTAACGTTAAAGTCAATTGACTCTGAAGAGTTCATTCTTACAATTGGTATATCTTTTTCTTGAGAAATTTGATCTTCTCTTTTGTCATCGCCAAAAACTCTAATCAAATATTTGTCTGTTAATTTCTCACCTGGGAAGGCAATTAATCTATTAATACTAATTTCTTCATGGTGACCTAAACCACTAACAAGTTCAACCTTTCTAGTAATAGAAGATGATCTAAGTTCTTTAAGGTTTCTTTTGGTCTTATTAGATTCGATATTAAATTTACACTCTAGCTCATGACTAGCGAAACTAGCTGTAGATAAACTTAACAATAATAATGATCCTAGAATTCTCATCTTGTACCTCTCTCAAATAAAATGTTTGCTAATTTATATGCATTTGATATGCCAAGAAATTGGACGTTATTCTAAAAGGTTATAGATTAAAAGTGTCTAAATAATAAACAGTGTCTAAAAAAGATCAGCATCAAACATATAGTACAAATTCTTTTTGTACTCGTGAATATTCGACTTTATAAGCTCTCTTGCTGTCTTATTGTCTATAAATGGCATTGGTAGATTATCTGTTACAGAGTATGCTGCTAACTTAGTGTAACTTGGAACCCACAATTCCGTTATATGAAGTGTTCCATCAACATAAAGAATATTTGCTGGAGAGACTCCCTCTCCTGCATTTTTTATTGTAATGATTTTTTGGATTTCTCCATTAGTATTTAATGTCTCTAATTTTCCATCATAATTATCTGAGACTATATATTGCTTATGTTCTTTTACATAAATGAGTCCATCAGGCCAAGCTGAACTAAGCTGCGCGAACACTGAGACTTTATTCGTTTGAAGATTAATCTTTAATATTGAGGTACTTGTAAGGCGAGTACTTGTTATATAGAGATTTTGATCATGGCCAATAGTTACTCCATTAGGCATATCTATATTGGCCAGACTATATTTAGAACTATAGACTAAAGTTTGATTAGCCTTGGCCACGCGGTATAAATCACTTAGATTATACTTTTGAACCTCCCCCTTAGTTTGGGCCGTTACATAAACTTCTTCTAAGTTATCATTATAATAGACATCATTGATGTCTCCGGTGTTTTTAACAACATGATGTATATGATTTTTTTCCAAACTCTTTTTGCCAAGGGCGTGTTACAAGAAATAAAGACCCTCCTTGAAAATCAGGAGAAGCAACTAACATATTTCCATTACAATCACGGGCAAGCCCAAGAATTCGATGGGAACTTTCCCAACCTTTTAAGCGGGTAAAGTCTGCTTAAACCTTCGGAGTAACTTTCGCGCGATACTCACTCATAGTGTATAAATTGAATTTCCAGTAGATGTAACCATTAACTCAGAATCACGTGCCAAGAGCAATCCTTCAGATCCATTAAATGAAAGATCTATCTTATTTCTAATATTATGACTTAGGTCGATAGTTGTCTCGACCTGGGAGAAAGCAATAGAGCTTGTTAATAAGGATAAAAGTAGAAAAAGCTTCATCCACAAATTATATTATAGGATGAAGCTTTATAAGTATTTTTATCAATCTTTAATTTTGTGATTAAGATCTAAGTAGTTATAACCAGTAATATTTATTTAAAACAATTACGTAATCATCACCAACAATGACCCATTCAGCATCTGCAACATTTTCGTTATTGTTATCAAGTAGAGGGTAAGAAGTTACATTCCTGTTGCTTCCCATGATTAAAGTTGCAAGGTTACTTAAAGCTTGGTCATAAATTGCAGCTCTTCTGTCAATCTTAGCTTGAAGTTCAGGAGTCAAGTCGTCTTCATAAACTTCAATTTCTTTATCAGCAAACATATATCTTAATTCTTTTGCTAGCTTTGTTTTATCTAGAATTTCAGCATGTCTTAAAACATCAAGGTAAGTCCAATATCCATAATGATCCCCATAGATATCATCAACTTCATATGGACTAAGCTCTGTAACTGCAAAGTTAGAAAGGATTTGAAGGTGCTTATA
>CAXGOD010000127.1:0-6408 GCA_964011245.1 uncultured Bacteriovoracaceae bacterium
TAGATGAGGCCTATAGTCATGTGATGATGGGAATTAAAGAAGGAGTACCTCATCTAGCGCCCTGGATATATGATAGCTTACAAAAAATTATAAAAGCACAGTTATCTAAAGATTCATTAAACTGGGTAAATATAGGATTGCTTTTTTATACAGGCTCAGGTTTATCTGCAACCTTAGTGTTTGGAATGAGTAATATTGCAGATGCTAAGCAAAGAGGTGGATGGCTTATAGAAAATTTTAAGTCTCTATTGAGTGCTGCAATGGTAACAGCTTTTATAGTAATTACACTTGCTCTGTCATTTCAAGCTGATGCAGTTCTTGCATTAGTAAAAGATATTCCAGTTCTCAATAGTATTATGACCTATGCATCTAAAGGGGTTGTACAAATTGGATTGTTCACTGGTTTATTCACACTTTATTTTAAACATATAACACCCAAGAATATTCGTTATAGCGATGCTTTTTTTGGAGCAGTAACAACAATCTCATGTTTTGTAGCAGCCAAAAGCTTCTATTGGGTTTATATTCACTATATGAGAGCTGAGCTTCAACAAAGCTTTGGAAATTTCTATACAATGATCATTGCAGTTCTCTATATATACTTTATGGTATGTAGTTTCTTTTATGGTGCCTCTACAGCTTTTGCTCCATCTTACAAAAGAGGTAAGGTGAATGAGAAGAAGAAGCAGCTGCCTAAAAAGGATGAATTGCCTCCAGATTTGCCAAAAGTTGCTTAATCTCTTGTTTTGACAAAAATGCCAACTTTTTGAGTTTTAAAAAAGATATAGTATTTAATAATCAAGTACTCACAGTAAGTAATATTTGGTTTTTGCATTAGATTTTGTTATGAGTTAGTATAATTTAATGGAAAATACTAAGAAAAAATTTACTCCGCCAGAGATTGAAGAAGTTGATGTCGAAGACCTTGAAATTGAAGAAAATGAAATTCTAGGTGTTTATGCAAGTGACTCATGATAACCTCGTCTCTTTAACAGAATCTACATTTTTATGTGGAAACAATAAAAGGATGTATATTTACTGCACTGATAAAGACAGTATCTTTAAGTTAAATGATACGGGGAGAACGATTCTAGAAAGTTTAGGTGAAGAAAAAGAATCTAAAAAGGTCTCAGATATATTAACAAGTATTCAAGAATCCTACACGGATGTTGTTGAAGCAGACGTCCTTAGCTTTATTGAAAAGCTAATATCAAAGGGCATTATGCAGTCTCGCTAACTTAAGACAACTTTTTTCTAGTGCTATCATTTTTGTGGTTATTGGTATAAGCTTTTTCATTGACCTTTTCCCATTTACGACCCTGCTTTCTACAGTTATTAAGTCATAAATCTCTTTGATTAAATCCCAATGGGAGTCACTAGGAAAAAAATCAAGAAAGTCCTTTATTAGTAAATTTTTTTTAAACGTGCTTGGACAGAAAATATCTGAATAATAAAGAGTTTGAAATGAATAAAAAGCCACCAATGTTTCAATATATCTTAATGAGTATACATCCTTCTCTAAAGGGATAAGATAACCTTTAAAAAAATGATTTGGTGCTGGGTAATCTAATGTCTCATTAAGCTGTTCTTTTCTAATGCTGTTTAATATGTGCTCACAATTTTTTAGGGTATAGGTCACATAGTTTGAAAAGTCATCGGTATGTATATTTGGTTCAAAAATTCCTTTTAGAGTTAAACCTTCTGTTAAGATGTGCCATTTAAGGTGAGGTTTATTATCGAGTTGTTCTTTAATAACGATATCAATGGGATAAATGAGAAAGTTTTTAAAGTATTCTTTGTAAAATAAACGGTTCTTTTTAACTTCCAAATAGAGATCGATATCGGATGAGTTGTCGAATCTAGAGTCCGGTGTCGCTAGACTTCCTGCAACTCTCGCACAAAGAATATTAGAGTCATCTTCAAGAAGCTTAGTTAAAGAATTTAAAACTTTAGTTTTGAAGTTCTGACCTGTTTTAGAAAAAATATCAGTAATAATTTCAATAGGGTTTTCTTTAGCAATTGTCTGAAAGTTAGAGTTAAGTCCAAGTTTAATTAGTTTTTTATGCTTCAGTTCAGAAATAAAAGGCTCCTTGCTAATTAACTCTGCATAGACAAATTTTCTATCATAGACATCTTTGACTTCTATAATTCTTGTTTCTGTCTGTTGGCCTTCAATGAAATTCTTATAATAAATCCAATTTGGATTTGTTACTAATAACTTGTTTAGATTAATATCAGTTTTATATACATTACTTAGAAAAGGAATGAGAACATCAGTTAATACGCTTAGAAAATTAGATACGTAATGATGTGTTAGAGTTTTGTTTTTGAGGTTCTTCTCCAGATAAGCTTGGAAATCGTTCTGATTAACGTTTGTGACATCGAGAGTTACAGGGATACATATATTTGTTTTTGAATGGGCTAAATAAAAACTTTCAAAATCGATAATATCTCCATTTATGGCGAAGTTAAACTCATTCATTGAGGAGTGTAAAACACCATTAAAAAGAAGATTAAAAAAACGATTAATAAAAGAGTTTAAAGTGTTTGTTGGTCTTGTATTATATAATAATTTTATCTCATTGATGTCGTGAGCAGAGAGTTTGCAATTGGTAACAAAACCTAGCCTTGGATACTTATGAGTTCTAACTATAAAGTGATGATCAGGTAAGTCTTTGAGGTGTCCTAAGCCCTTTACGTGAGTATTTGTTAGATTGTTTAACCCCAATACTCTAGAGTTAATATATTCTCTTAACGCAGAGTTGAAGGTCATTCCTCCGAGGATGTCTCTTTTTTTCTCTAGATTGTAGAACTTAGAAGATCCAACTCCCTTATAAACGAGGTTATCTTTAAATATATGCCTACCTGAAATATAAGGTTTATTCATATCTAAGAACTCAATCTTACCTTCTATTTGTAGATTGTTTGATGGAAACTGGTGATGAGTAATTGGTATTTGGTCTGTATCTAGCTCATTAAAATAAAATTCCGCTTGAGTGATATATATTGATATGTCGGTGTAGAGATTCTTTAGCATTTTAACCTCTGAGCTAACTCGTCATAACAAAGCTTAGTCCTTTCTAGCATTAGGCCGGGATAATCACTTTCACGAATAGGAGTATTTGAATCAATATTAAGAAAGTTATAGTCATAATATTCTTTAGTGCACTTGCAAGAGTGAATATAAGGTGAAATATTCTCTATGTAACTGTCATAGTTCTTTAAAAAAATATTTATAGCTTTAAAGGTGATTTTATTAATTACTTGCTCATTGTTTTTATAGTCATTTAAACTTAAAGTAAAACGTTTACTTTCTAAAAATGTTAAGAATTTAGATTCTTCTGTTTTAAACATATTTATATTTTTATAATAAAGCTCATCAGAAGGTTTGCAAAACTCCTCAGTAAGTTCAAGGTCTAGATAAGATAAAACTTTATAAAGGTCTATCAGATCAACATTATTGGTATGCATATGACCAATGAAGTTTTGCTGTTTAGTGATAATATAGTAATAGATTTTCTTAAAGTATAAATAATAGAGTTGAAGTCCATCAGTATTAGTTTTATGCTTAATCTTTTTTCTTTTAAACTCTTTTCCGGCGAGCAGAGTTGCAAAGTGCATAGCATAGTTAGCAGCTTTAATTCCTTGGTTATGGAAAATATTGCAGTCTTCAATTGCTGCGCGAGAAAAGGCAACAATATCAAGTTTTGGCGCAATAACTGGCTTTAAAGATTTTATTTTATTGTTTATTTTACCAGCAGAATAATCATCATTTACAATAATGACTAAATCAATATCCTTTCTTGAAAACACAGATTGATCATGTTTAGAGTGGCTTCCTACCATATAAATAGAAATATAGTCTTGTACTAAAGTTTCTACAAATTGAAGTGAGTGTACAAATAAATCAACATTATATTTTTGAAATAAAACATCAATTGGAAATACTTTAAAAATAGACTTAAAAGATTTGTCTTTAAAGTTGTGTAGGATATATTTATTATCTAGCTCAACAATACCATAAGGACCTTCTTCATTAATTATTTGTGCCCTGGCCTTTAGGTTCGTTCTATTAAGGTTGTTATTAGTTAGTTGTGAAATGAGGTAGCCTAGTCCCGAACTGAAGTAAAAAATAGTTCTTGCAAGGGCAACAGAAATATTTCTTTTTTGAAAAAGCTCCACTTTAAAGTTTGTGAATATATTGGATGCAATAGCAAAAAAATATCCTGATGTATTTAAATCAGGATAATAATAAGACCATTTTTTAGAATATTTATAAAACTCTTTTCCTGACACAAAATTTCGTTTTAAAAAACTAAAAAACGTAGGAGAGTCATTATAACAAGTAGACTTGGCCTTCTCTGTTGCAAACAAGGCGTAACCAGAAAAGAATACACTTCTTGATAGGTCGATATCTTCTAGATAATTTAAACTTTCGTCAAGGAGTCCAGCATCGAGTAAGGCAGATTTTCTATAGACACACGCGGCTGTGTTGATCATTGGAAATTTTTTACCGATATGACCAAGCATAACATTACTATTCGTTTTAATAATCTTTCTTATCTTTTCGATATAGTTTTCTTTAAAAAGAATTTTAGGTTCTATATGCCCTTCACCACCACCATAGGATGGAGAAGAGTGTATTTTTGAATACATAATGCTAATCCAATCAGATTGTAGTTCAACATCAGAGTCTACAAAAACTAAGTATTCACTTTTTGAAAACTTGATTCCTGCGTTTCTGGCCTTTGAACGATTCTTAATAGGCTCATAAAGATATTGAATTCTGTACTTAAGAGATTTGTATTCTTGTATTATACTTTTTGTATTATCAGTAGAGGCATTATCGATTACTAATATCTCTAACAAAATGGAATCATCCAAAACTTGGTTCTCAATCGAGTTCAAGGTTTTGCATATTGTCTTTTCGCTATTGTAACAAGGAATAATAACGCTGATTTTGCTGTGCATTGTTTTGTCGACCTTAATATGTATTAGTCTCTATGTTATGATATAATCACTTCCAAGACAATTTTTCTAAACTAGTTATTAAGAAATGAAAGTACCATTTGAAAAATTCATTATGCTCAAAAGAGGCTTAAGGCAAGCGACTCAAGTTAAAGTTCTTTCTGGATCTATGGCACCATTTATTTATAAGGGTGACTTTGTTTAAGTTTCTCCATTAGTTGTTGATAAGATACTACCAGGGGATGTTATAGTATTCTGGAGAGAGGATAAGTTAATCTGTCATTTATTAATGAAAAAAAGATTAGCAGGGAGTACTACTTATCTGAGAACTAAAGGGCTTAGTAGTGGTAAATATGATGACGAAGTAGATGAAGGTTGTTACTTGGGCGTTGTAACAAAGCCTAGGATTGGATTTTTTAGGAGAATTTTTTTTAAATGGATAATTATCTTTGATAAGAATAAGTAGGTATTAATTAAAACTCATATTGCAATCTTTTTTGGAATTCTAACTCTTTTTTATGGAGTTATCTTCTTTAGAGTAGAGTCATGGCCTTTGTCTGACTGGGGATTATTTACTCACTACATACAAATAGATGAACTTGAATTTTATGATATAGGTATTTCTGATAAAGATAAAAACTCTCACAATGATTTTTATATAAATAAACTTCTTTTTAATAAAGTTGTTAAAGCTGTTCTTGAGAAAGGTAAGTATCAACCTCTAGATAGATACTTAGATGAGCTTGCATCTAAGCATTCAGCTAAAAATAAACTTAAAACAGTCGACTGCCCTTGTAACTTCGCAGTGTATTCTAACCACACACGTATTGAAAAAGGCAAGTTAATGATATCTAAACAAGTTATATATGAAAGAGCTATTGAGTAAAGTTGAAATTTTTTTCGCAAAAGAAGGGAATCCACTAGTTATTCCCCTCTTTCGTTTTGTTTATCCTTTACTCATTCTTGTAGGATTTGGTTCTCGAATTAAATATATTAAACAAGACATGTACAGTGAATATTCATCAATAGAAGCTTTTCAATTACTTGGTATCGAGCAGATTGGACCAGATGTTTTATGGATAATTTATTGTCTATTTTTAGTTTTACTCGTTTTTATAAGTTTTGGTATTCTGGTTCGTTTTTCGTTACTATTTGCCTGTGCTTTATTCTTCTTGATTGTAGGTGACTTCTTATCTAAGGAAAGTTTTGAACTTTTTGAAAATGCAACGTCACACTCCCACAATATGATTTTTTACCTATTGTTGACAATGATGTTTTTACCATCTGTTTCTAATTTTTCTATTAATAAAATGCTATCTAGTAATAAAAAAAATAATAGTACATACCTATGGGAAGAGAGCTTAGTTATTCTTGTAATGGCAACGGCATACTTTGGAGCGGGTTATACTAAGTTGATTGAATCAGGACTCATATGGATGG
>CAXGOD010000128.1:0-6356 GCA_964011245.1 uncultured Bacteriovoracaceae bacterium
ACTGGCAACCATTATATCCATATTGTGTTGGTGATTCCCCACAACAACAGCGGGCTTAGTTCCATCTAGTATATCTCTATTGAAAATTTGAAGATCAAAGCCCATTATCGGCATCGTTATGGTCTTGTAAAACTTTAAAAAAAGTCCAGTATTCTTAACATTTCTCCATCTAACGATTGAGATAGGCAACATTACTAATGAAGTTATAAGAATAGAAAATAAAAAATATATTAATCGAAAAAGTTTAAGCATAATTTAGTTTGGTAAAGAGATAGTAAATGTCGTTCCAGATCCAACTACACTATCAACTTTAATTTCTCCTCCATGTTTATTAATGATGTGTTTTACAATTGATAATCCAAGCCCTGTTCCCTCTATTGTTTTGGAACTTTGGCCTTGAACCCGGTAAAACCTTTCAAAGATTCGATTTAATTCATTCTCGTTTATTCCAGGTCCATTGTCACGAATTTCGATAAGTGTGCTATTTCGCTCTTTTCTTACACTTAGAGTAATTTTAGGAGAGTCAGCTGTATACTTAATAGCATTGTCTATTAAGTTCGTAATAACTTGCTCTAGAAGCTTTGAGTCTCCCTTCAGTGTGTGCACTTCAAGATTTTTCTCTAGATTAAAAGACTTGTTAATATATTTGCCTTTTAGACCCGCTTCAATCTTTTTGATAAAAAGATCAAGGTCAATATCATCTTTGGTAACATCATATTGAGACTCAATAACAGACAGTTTCAAAAGATTCTCGAATAGATCTTTTAAACGCTCTGTATTGGAAACAATTTTATCAATAACAATGTCACAATTCTCTGGATGGTTATGTGTTTGTGCCGCAAGTAGCTGGCTGTAGCCCTTAATAGAAGTAAGAGGAGTTCTAATCTCATGAGAAACATTGGCAACAAAATCGACTCTCATTTTTTCAGTCAGCTTCATATTTGTCACATTATGAAAAATTCCTAGAGCCTCAATAACTTTATTACTTCCATCTCGAATAGGAGTTATAGTGATATCAAAATAATCACTTCCACCATTAATCTGAACTGCCGGAAGCTTTATGCATTGATCACTTTGAACAACTTGTGAAAAAGCAGTAAGGATTTCTTGATCATCAAAAATTTTCCATAGTTTTTCATCTTTAATGACAGATGTATCTCTATCTTTAATAAACTTATTTCTAAACTGATTGTTATACTTTTTACAGTTCTGAAAAGTATCAATCATAACAATTTCATTGGGGATTGAATCAAGTAGTACATTAGACTCAATACTCTGATGAAGTAAATGTTCATCCTGTTGATTAATATAATCTTCAGTTAGAGAAAGAACTTCATTAATAATTTTCCACTCATCTTTTTGATAGATTAAGTCGAGCTTTTTATTATGAGGAAGCTTTACTTGGATTTTATCAATTCTTCCAAGGAGCCCGATGAAGGGTCTAATTCTAAAAATGGCTGCTACAAAACTTAGAGCAGTAACACTAAGGACAATAGCGAACATACTTCTTAAAAGGTTGTCTGAGGCCAATTGGCTAGCAATAAAACAAAGAGATGCAGTGAGAACTATAAGGATAACTCTAGAACGAACAGTTCTTATGTAGTAATGCCAAGGAAAGGTTGAGCTATTTTTATTCATTATCCTGTAGTCTATACCCAACTCCACGTATTGTTTCAATGAGTTTTGAGCAAGACTTGATCTTTTTGCGCAGACCAGCAATATGAGTGTCGATTGTGCGGTTAGTTACGTGAACATCGCCACCTAATATCTTAGAGATTAGACTCTCTCTAGTGTGAACGATTCCAGGTCCTTGGGCCAAGGTTGCCAAGATTTGAAACTCAGTATTAGTCAGACTAACTTCAGATCCTTCTACCTTTACACGACACTTCTTCACGTCAATGGTTAAGTCTCCAAAACCTAAGATATCGGGCTCTGTCTTAAGCCCAACTCTTCTTAGTTGCGCTCTAACTCTAGCATGCAGGATATTTATATCGAATGGCTTTGTTATATAATCATCTGCGCCAGCATCTAAACCTTCAATAATATTTTGAGGTTCTGCTAAAGCTGTTACTAATAGAATTGGAGTTGTTGCTGTAGATGAGCTTGCTCTGAGTTCTTTACAAATTTCGATTCCATTTGTATCTGGCAACATGCGATCAACAATAAAAAGATCAAACTTATGTTCGCTATAGAGCTTCTTAGCTTCTTCTCCGGTTGGAGCGACAAAAGCCTGATAATTTTGAAGTTGAAGTTGCAGACGAATCAATTCTCTAATGTCATTGTCGTCTTCAATAACAAGGATCTTAAAGCCTGAATTTAGATGTGGTGTGGTGTTCATGTTTAAAATGTAGCAAATAAAAATGGATTTGAAATGTTAAGATTCTGTGTAGAAAAGGGGATACGGTGAGTATCCCCCTGATATCTTATAACTTATAAGTTACTATTTACGAAATCCCAGTTAACTAGGTTCCAAAATGCAGCAATATAGTTAGGTCTAGCGTTTCTGTAATCTACATAATAAGCGTGCTCCCAAACATCAATAGTCATTAATGCTTTTCTGTTGTGACGAGAAGGAGTATCAGCATTTGACGTATTAAAGATCTCTAGCTCTCCACCATTATCAACTAACCAAGTCCAAGCTGAACCAAAGTTTGTCGCAGCAGCGTTTGAAAATTCTTCTTTAAATTTATCAAAAGATCCCCATTTAGCATTGATCTTATCAGCGATAGCTCCAGTAGCAGCTCCACCTTTTCCTGGTGCCATACAATTCCAATAGAAAGTATGGTTCCAAACTTGAGCGGCATTATTAAAAAGTCCACCTTCACTTTTAGCGATGATTTCTTCTAATGTAGCATTTTCAAATTCAGTCCCTTTGATTCCAGCATTTAGTTTTGTAACATATGCATTATGATGTTTTCCATAATGATAATCTAAAGTCTCTGCTGTGATATGTGGTTCTAAAGCATCTTTGGCCCATGGTAGTTCTGGTAATTTGTGTTCCATTTCATTCCTCCAAGTTAAATAACAAATTTGTTAATTTGTATCATATTTTTGCTCCAAACCTGTAACCACCTGCAAAATAACTAATATTGCCACTAAGATTTGTCTAAAGTGGAGCACTCTTAAGTCTACCTAGTTGACTTTATTTTAATGGCAACGGATTATATTTAAGCGATATGAGGTTGTAATGAATAAGTTTTATATACTATTATTGTCAGCTACTTTACTCGTTGGTTGTGCAACAAGTAAAAAGAAAGTGGATGGTGCTAAGGGTGAAGTAGATGCTGAAAAAAGTATCGACGTTCCTGAATGGGCCTATGCTCCACAAGACCATTGTTCAAAGGCCAGGTATATATGTGCATCTGCTGAAGGCTCAAGCTTTAATGCTTCAGATCTAAATGCCAAAAACTCATTAGCAAGTATCTTTGAAACAAAAATTAAATCTAAGTTTGAAGTGGAGCAACATGATTATTCTAGTGATGAGATGAGTGCTATGATGGAAAGAGTTCATGACTACGTCGTTGAAAGTGTAGATCTTGTTTTAAAAGGCGCTTTTATAAAAGATAGATACAATAAAGATAATCTTTTTTTCTCTTTAGCTGCACTAGATAAAGTTAAGGCCACAAAAATACTAAGACGTGAGATTGGTGCTCTAGATGATCAATTAGAGTTTCTCTACAAAGAAGGAAAGAAGAGTTCTATTTTAAGAATGCATATGCTTTTTGATCAAAGAGAAATGCTAAATCAAAAATATACAATTTTAACAAACTCAGTTTTGCCAACAGCATTTAGTTTTTCAAAAATAAATTCATTAAAATACTCTAAAAATAAATTAAATAGGGTTCGAGTAAAGCCCGTAAATACTGTACCTAGGACTATTCTTAAATGGATGGAGAGTTTGTTTACAGGACTTGGTTACAAAGTCCTTAAAGATAGTGATGTGGATTATCTAGTAAAGATCAAGTACTTTGCTAAAGAAGAATATATGAAGGTTAGAGGGTTTAAAAAATATAACTTCTCAATTATTGCTGAGGCTAAGAATAATGCTGGAGAAAAGATTGGTGTCAGTACATCTTCCATTATAAGTACAGGCCGCAATAAACAAGATGCCTTTTTACGTATCAAAGAAAAACTTCAGGATAAGTTTAAAGAAGACATTTCAAAACTTAATCTTGAGTGATAAGCTCTGCCTCGTAACCATCTGGAAAAACACCATTTTTGCTAATTTTTCCCTGTTCAAAAAGCTGATCTAGTAAACTCGAATTCTCATTAAAAAATACCGATAAGTTCTTTAATGAGACTTGTATTAGGTATGACATTTATCATGGCATTTTGCAGTACGCAGGTTAATGCTGATTATCTTTTTATTGAAGGTAATACAGACAACCGTAAACGTTGGACTGAGTTTAGCAATAATCACAAAATGAACCTTACGAATCTTATTCAAAAGATAGCCAAGTCAAAAACAGGGAAGGCTTTATTAATCAAGGCAAGTAGAAAAGCTGAGAGCTATGGAAAAACTCTATCTGAGGTTATTGAAGTAGGCGATGGTTCAATCACTGATACGACTTTGATTAGAAGGTTCATGCCTTCAAACCCAGATAAGGTAAGCTATGAAACACGATCAAAAGTATATTTAAATAAAAATCTAAATACGTATGATGCTATCTTGGATCTATCTCATGAATTAACTCATTTTGTTCATCGAGAAGGATTTAATCCTTATAAGAAAAACTTTTCTTTAGATGGTTTTATTAAAAGTACTGTAGAGGGGCGTGGAGGAGAAGTTCAGGCCTTTATGATGGAGTGTAAGATTCTTTATGAGTTATTTCCAAAAAGAATTAGATCTCGCTATAACTGTAAAAAAATTATTGATGCTGAAACAGGTCGTTTATCTCGAAAGCTTGCCATCAAAAGGTTTTATCAACTAGGACCTTACTATAGTAAGTTTAAGGGGAAGCTTGAGAATCATGGAATCCTAAATGGTTTTCCAAGTATAAACAACTCTGGTGTTAGCTTCGTATCCTCAGCTTATGGTATGCCTTATCCAGTTGCGGCCTATCATGAATATATGACTGTTTTAACAAAGGTCTGTGAGAATGATAAGAAGCGAATTGCCTATATGGGAAGAGCGAGTGCCCCAGAGCGTTCTCCTGCTTCATTTAAGGTATCAAAAGCTAAGCAGGATTATTTAGATCGTTGTTCAGCAGTTATAAATTAATCTAGATATTGTTCTTTTAAAATTTTGTATTTACCATCTTTATGTTCAACCACATACCAATAATGTCCATAATCTTTTTGAGTCTTATCTTTTATATTTACTAAATAAAGGTTCTTCTTATTGTGATATTTTTGAAATTTGATATCAAAGGTAATCTTCTTTTTATTTTTCGTTTGTTGTTTAAAAAGTTTTTCTAGTTGGCCATCTTTGTTTAATACTTTAAAGTACTTATCAGAAACAATCTCTTTAAGTTTTGTTTTATTTGCTGTTTTTATTGAATGTAGATAAGTATGCATTACTTTATGCATATCTGATTGGGACTTAGCAAATACATGGTTTGATGAAAGTAATATAAAAATGATGATTATACTTTTCATTTTACATACTCCGGATCGTTATAGTTACATCCTTCGTAACTATTAGCTAAATTCGTTATTTCTTGTAGTTTTGCAATAATACTTCCAGGGCAATTAGTAGCTTTAAAGTAACTATGAGGAACCATTCGTTTTATATTTGGATATTGTCTTTGAAGTTTACAAGCGAGTTCAGCAACTCTTGTAATGACAATATCACTTGGATAAGTGACTTCTCCCTTTCCTCCTGCATTTCGTATGATTGTTACTCCACCAACTCTTGCTCTATATTTTTGTTCGTAGTTTCCAAGCACTGCAATTCCAAGACTGGTAATATTTCCGCTAATGCGTTTGTTTGAAAACTCAGAAGACATATTCCTATCTTCGAAATCATCATCTCGACCACATTGAATATTATACTTCATTAATTCTTTTCTTCTTTTATAACTCAGCTTTCTTGTATAGCCACCAGCATGAGCACCTCGCATCTCTGGTGGGCGTCCTTGAATAACGGTTGGATTTTCAGAAGTTCCACCATGGTGGTCTTCTGATATGACATAGTTGTATCCGATCATATACCAAGGGTCCCCATCAGTTGACCTACCAACATGACCTTCGTTTATAAGTTCTGGCCCAACTTCTTTTTTCTCACCTGTATGATGAATAACCAATGTATCAATTACATTTGGGTCTCTTTCACAATAAGTTGCTTTGGGGTCAGGATTAACATCATAGTCAATCTTTATAATATCTAGCTTATCAACATCATCCCTTATATCTGG
>CAXGOD010000129.1:0-6306 GCA_964011245.1 uncultured Bacteriovoracaceae bacterium
TCACCATCTATTACTTTTTCAACAGAGACTAAAGTTACACCGAAGATTATTCATCAGTTCACAGAGAAGGGACTATCTAAATTTTATATTTTATCAACTATAAAATCTGAGTTCTATGATTACTTTTTAGATATTCTAAAAGATAAAAAATACAAAAATAACTCAAATTTAGAAGCCAGCAACTTAGCATTGCAGCAACAAGTCTTAGGCATGGCATTTGAAAAAATCAAAGAGCTTGGTGTAGATGAAAAGTTAATTGAAGTCGCTAAGAAAAATATAGAAGCAAACCTTGAAACAATAAACTCGTCTAAGACTTTAAAAAAGCTTTTAAGTAAAATCATTGGTAAAGGTGAACTTGAATTTGAACATTCAATGGCCACAGGCTTTTTAGCTCAAATGATTCTGAAGCAGATAGAGTGGAGATCTCATGATACACAATATAAGCTATCTCTAGCTGCATTCTTTCATGATCTTTTTAGTCCTGAATTTGATGATGTCGCATTTAAATTAGAAAGTATGGGTGAGTTTGATCCAAAGAAATTAAAAATATCGAATCCTGATTTTTATAATCACCCCGCAAAAGCAGCTGATTTTGTTAATCAACTTAAAGATATCCCTCCAGATACCGCACAAATAATTGCAAACCATCATGAATTGCCTAAAGCGCAAGGTTTTCCTAAACAACTATTTGGAACAAGAATCTCTCCACTCGGCTGTATTTTTAATATAGCGCATTTCTTTTGTCTTCAACTTTATAAAAATGGATGGAACTCTCAGGGATTAGAAAAGTCATTTAAGGTCATGAGAAAAGACTTTAAAGACGGTAATTATGAAAAACCTTTTATTGCATTGTGTGAGATCTTCTATAAATGAGTATTGTGTAGCGTTAAGCCTATCTTGCCTTCACCCATAGCGCATTGCTTTTTAGGTGAATTAGTTAAACAATTGTAGGGTTAAAATTTTAAAGTTCACAAGCTCAAGGAGAATGTATGTTATTCGATGGAAAGACCATTCAGATTGAAATGAAAGATGGTATTGCACATTTTATTTTTAATATTAAAGATAGTGGGGCCAATGTTATTGGTAATGCAATGATCGAAGAGTTACCTAAAGCTCTAGCAAAGGTTCAAAGTTCAGATGCTAAAGGTCTACTTTTTAAAAGTAGAAAAGAGCACTTTATTTTTGGAGCTGATATCACAGAATTTATGGCCCATTTTACAAAGTCCCACGACGAAATAAAAGAGTGGATTCTAGCGATGAATACAACTTTAAATGGTTTTGAAGATTTAAATATCCCAACAGTAGCTGCAGTAAATGGATTTGCTCTTGGTGGTGGAATGGAAGTTTGTTTAGCAGCTGACTATAGAGTTTCTTCTGCTGGAACGAAAGTAGGTCTACCTGAAACGAAATTAGGGATTATGCCTGGTTGGGGTGGTTCTGTTAGACTTCCACGTTTATGTGGTGCTGATCATGCTATTGAATGGATAACAAGTGGTAAACAATATAAAGTTGAAGACGCTTTAAAAATTGGAGCAGTAGATGCAGTTGTAGCTCCTGACCAACTAGAAGTAGCGGCTTTAAAAACATTAGAAAGGGCAATGACCGGTGAATTAAATTGGCAAGCAAGAAAAGTTGAAAAGAAATCTCCACTAAGATTAAATCAAACAGAAGCAGCTATGACATTTGAGACAGCTAAAGGTTTTGTTATGGGGGTTGCTGGTCCAAACTATCCAGCACCCGTAAAAGCGGTTCAAGTCATGCAAGATGCTTGTGGACTTGAAAGAGATGCTGCGATTCAAATTGAAGCTGAAGCTTTTGCATTTCTTTCACATACACCAGCAGCTGAAAGTCTCGTATCTGTTTTCTTAGGAGATCAATATCTTAAGAAGGTTTCTAAAAAAATAACTAAAGAAGCACCTAAGACCAAAAAAGCTGCTGTTCTTGGAGCTGGAATCATGGGGGGGGGAATCGCTTACCAATCAGCTTCCAAGGGAACTCCAATCATAATGAAAGATATCAATGATCCAGCATTAGAGCTTGGTTTAAATGAAGCAGGGAAGTTACTTAATAAACTTGTAAGCCGTGGACGTCTTTCAACAGATAAAATGGCAAAGACGATTTCAATGATCACTCCAACATTATCTTATGGAGACTTTAAAAGTGTTGATACTGTTGTTGAAGCAGTTGTTGAAAATATTAAAATTAAAAAAGCTGTTTTAGAAGATTTAGAAAATCATGTTGAAGATAATGCAGTTATTGCTTCTAATACATCTACGATTTCAATAACAGAACTAGCAAAAGATCTTAAACGTCCTGAACATTTTTGTGGAATGCACTTTTTTAATCCTGTTCATAGAATGCCTCTTGTTGAGATTATTCGCGGAGAGAAAACAAGTGAAGCGGCAATCGCCCAAACTGTTCAATATGCATTACAAATGGGAAAAACACCAATTGTTGTTAATGACTGTGCAGGATTTTTAGTAAACAGAGTTCTTTTTCCTTACTTCAACGGGTTTAACAAGTTAATTGAAGATGGTGTTGATTATCAAAGAATTGATAAGGTTATGGAGAAATTTGGATGGCCTATGGGTCCAGCATATCTAATGGATGTTGTTGGTGTTGATACTGGTGATCATGCAGCAACAATTATTGGAGATGCCTTCCCAGATAGAATGAAAATGACTTCAGAAACAATTGTTCAAGTTATGCATAAAGCAAATCGTCTAGGGCAAAAAAATGGAATTGGTTTTTATAAATATGAGTTAGATAGAAAAGGTAAGCCAAAAAAACTAGTGGATCCAGCAGTTGGGGATATCGTTTCTAAAGTTGTAAAAAGAACAGTTGAAGTAACAGATGAAGAAATCGTTGAGAGAATGATGTTTCCTATGATTTTTGAATGTGCTCGTTGTTTAGAAGAAAAGATTGTTGAGTCTCCAATTGAAGTTGATATGGGTCTTCTTCTTGGATTAGGATTCCCTCCATTTAGAACTGGGGCTATGAAATATGCGGATTCTGTGGGGCTTGCAAATATCGTGGAAAAGTCTCAAAAGTATATTGAGCTTGGAAAGATGTATGAGCCAACTGAAGGTTTTAAAGCATTGGCAGCAGCTGGGAAGAAATATCACCAACAATAATAAATTAAAAATAAATCGAGGTATAAAATGAAAAGAGCAGTAATCGTAGATGCAGTAAGAACTGCAATGGGACGTTCAAGAAATGGTTCTTTTAGAAATGTTAGGGCCGAAGAATTATCAGCAAGATTAATGGATGGAATCTTAGAAAGAAATCCAAAGGTAGATCCTGCTGAAATAGAAGATGTAATCTGGGGCTGTGTTCAGCAGACTCTAGAGCAAGGATATAATATTGCAAGAAATGCGGCTTTATTAACTAGAATTCCAAAGACTGTTTCAGCTCAAACTGTTAATAGATTATGTGGAAGTTCAATGACTGCACTTCATATGGCCGCTCAAGGAATTCAAGCTGGTGAAGGTGATATCTATCTAGTTGGTGGAGTTGAGCATATGGGACATGTTGCTATGACTCATGGAGTGGATTTCAATCCTGGTTATTCTAAAGTTGCTGCCAAAGCTTCTGGATCTATGGGGCTTACGGCAGAGATGCTCGGTACTCTTCATAAAATTTCAAGAGAAGATCAAGATAAGTTTGCTCTTCGTTCACATCAAAAAGCAGTAGCAGCAACTAAAGAAGGACGTTTTACAGATGAAATCATTCCTGTCCAAGGACATGATGATAATGGAATTCCATACATGGTTAAACATGATGAAGTTGCTAGGGAAGATGCTAGCTTAGAATCCTTAGGAAAGCTTAGACCAGTATTTAATCCAAGAGGTGGAACAGTTACTGCAGGTAATGCATCTGCTCTAAGTGACGGTGCTAGTTGTTTACTTGTAATGAGTGAAGATAAAGCAAAAGAACTTGGTTTGGAAATCATGGGATATGTTAAGTCTATGGCAACAGCTGGTTGTGACCCTTCAGTTATGGGATACGGCCCTGTTCCAGCAACAAAGAAAGCTTTAAAGAAAGCTGGAGTTGCTGCTTCAGATATTGAACTATGGGAATTGAACGAAGCCTTCTCTGCTCAATCATTACCAGTTTTAAAAGATTTAGGTCTTGCTGAAAAAGCAGATGAGATTGTAAATGTTAACGGTGGTGCAATTGCTTTAGGACATCCATTAGGTTGTTCAGGTGCTAGAATTGTTGGAACTCTTGTTCACGAAATGAAAAGACGTGATAACAAGTTAGGCCTTGCAACAATGTGTATTGGTATCGGACAAGGAATCGCTACGGTAATTGAAAGACCATAATCAAGCTATACTGTTGATAATGCTAAAGAGAAATTTGGATCTGCTTAAACACTAAATATGTGTTTATAACTTTTTATAGGGGAGTCAGTCTTACTCCCCATTTTTAATCTTCAACTTTAAAGCTTAAAAGATTTGTACTAACAAAACTATTATCTGGCATAAAGCAAAATGACTGCGAATGTCCGCTATATAATTTTGCAATCCTTACTTTTCCATTTAATTTAGAGCAAGCAACCGCGTAGGGGTTTTTGAGTTTTATATTCTCCTTTTTCAGTGAAGCAGACTTACTTAACAAACCTTTTGCTTGGCATTTCTCGCAATTTTCATTTATAAAACCCGACTGAATCACTTTAAGATTCTTCTTTTCACTACCAAAACTTGCCCAGAACTTAGACTTTGCAATGGCCGGAGTAGATATTAGTAATGTCATTAGTAGTAACTTCATATAGTTAGAGTACTCCCACTTACTATGGCTTTATAGGTGGAAAGAGTTACCTGTAGAGTCCAGTAATGATTTAAGAGATAATAAGTAAGTGAAATTAATCATCCTTTTAACTCTATTTTCGAAAGTTTTAGTGGCCCAAGAAGTCATTGATAAAAGTGCCAAGAAGGTACGTGACTATACAAAAACAGAGTTTGCTCGTTTTGGTAACCAAGATATGAATGGGTCTTGTACAGGAACGACAGCAGGAAAGTCTTTGTACGATAAAGGTGGCTCCCTTCATAATGTTAAACAACAAGACCAAGATGGACTTGCAACTTGTTATGCAAATACAGCTTCAGTGATTTTAAAATCGTATAATCCTAAACTTCCAACTCCATCGTATTTGGATCTTGCAAGTTATAATAAGCCTGATCCGGACAAAGAGTATCAGTTTAATTATGGACATGTTTGTAATGTTTTAAATAAGGCCCGTGAGAATGGATTAAACTTATGTGCAGATGGAGTAATTGAAAATCAAACGACATCAATACAAGATAAAGTTCTATATAAGCTTCATAATGTAATAAATAAGTATGATTATTCGAAAGAAGATATGACAAAGGTTCTAAATCTTTATGATGGATATATAAACAAAAATCCAAGACCAGAAAAAGTTAGCTGTGAAAAAACAGGTATAAATTTTGAAAGATATATCAATTCAATGGTTGATCAATTAACAGTTTCTTATATGTATGAGCAAGGTGAAAATTATAATGAAGCAGACATAAAGCAAGCCGAAATTTGCGCTGAGCTTGTTAGTGAAGAACTTAAAAAGTTAAATTATCTTACTCCTACAAAGTCTGAAGTCACAAAAAATAAATATGGTGAGTTTGAATTTAATCCAATGATGAGATCAAAGGCGAATTTTGAATATGAAAAAGAATTAAAAACAAGTAATTTACCTTCTGGTAAAACGAAATATGATTATATTGTAAATCTATTAGACTCTCAGCCAACTTCTGGAGCTACCTATGAATATGTACTAGGGTTTAATCAAAACTCGCAAGCACAACAGTATAGTGATTTTATCAAAAAGATGATTACTAATATTGATAACGAATTTGTGAAAAATATGAAGCAAAGATTAATGGATGGAGATCCTGAAGTTAAAGCATGTCTAAGCAAAGCAAAACCATTTGAGACCAATGAGGGACTATTTTTTAATACTCTTCTTGGTGATTGCTTTGAGGATATTCAAGTATGGAGAAATGAGATCTGGAATTTTACAAAAACTTGCCACCAAGGTGATAAAGATCTCTTTGATGTTTTTAAAACCTTAACAGCATTGGGCAAAGACGTAGATGAAATGGGCAAATTTATTGTTGAAAAAGATCAAAATATTTTGAGAAAGATAATTGATAATAATTGTGAGAGTAAAAATACTTATACGATGCCAGCATCAGAATGTACTTACCAATATACAGCAGCAGGTCTTGGAAGGATAAATGATTATAACGATTGGAATACGATTTCTTAAAGTCGTTAAAAATCCCCTTA
>CAXGOD010000130.1:0-6286 GCA_964011245.1 uncultured Bacteriovoracaceae bacterium
TCAATAACAACTTGAGCTCCATTAGTATTTACAGGAGCATTATATTGTTGAACAACACATTGATTGAATGTAAAAAATACTCCTACTAACATTGTTGTTGAAACAATTTTCCAGAATGCCTTGCTTTGAAAATTAATCTTCATATTTATCCTCAATACATTTAGCTACTGTTTTTACAAAAAGATTTTTCATATTATAAGAATCATTTGATTCTAGTTCATCTGCCATTTGATCGATAAATGCTTCATCCTCGGGACCTGGCGACTTAATACAAACTAATTTATACACTTTTTTAGACATACATACTGAGAAGGCTCTCGACTCAGCAAAATGCTGACCTAATGACGCTGGCCCATTACCAGAAGTAGATCCTCTCCAACCAAGTGCCGCATTTTGTCCAAATGCCCATGTATTAATCCAACTATCATCTGTCGTTTGGTATCCATCATCAAAAGAAGGATTTCGATTCATTTTTGATACAACATTACCTGGAGTAAATCTTAGTCTATTATTTCCAACCCAATCGTAATATGCCCAAGCTCCACCAATTGCATCTTGACCAGCGTGACATCCAACACAACTATTTTTAAAAGTTCTTGCATCGCCACCTGGATCTCTTTCAACATCTTTTCTAACTCTAAAGTCCGGTACTGTTGTGTCATGTAAATCTTCAAAGTCATGACATAAGAAATTCATAAATGCATAGCGAGTAACTCTTCTGTTTGTTCCAGCAGAATAAAAAGCTGCTCCAGCTTGTCTAGTAGTAAAGACTCCAGCAGCACCGTTAACTCCGTTAACAATCATATTAGTAGTGTCTCTTCTATTATCTTGAACATTATTTTCAGTATCAATATTTTGACTCTGCATTCTTTCAACCAAAACATTCTTAAGATTTAGTCGTCTATTTTCAACTTGCTCATAGTGAGAATTATTTCTTCTAGAAAAGTTAAAATTTTGATTCCCCATACTAGGACCAACATAAATCATATCTTGGTATAAAACTCTTTTAAATGGTTTGTTGGGTTGATCACTATCTCTAATCGCACCTATTACAGTTGCAACGAAATCATTAAGAGGGATTCTTTTAGACCTTTCTAGATTTGAAAGTGGTTTAAGCCAATTTTTCAAAACTAGATTATAAAAAAATTGATTTTCTATCGCAATCTGTGCAGCATTTTCTAAACCAACTCTTCCTGGGTTAGCATTTATGGCGTTTTCCATATTTGCTAGAACTGTAGAGTTTGGAGCTGGTGGAACTCCTGCAATTCTGTTGTGAATATTCCATGCTTTAAGTCTTGCCTCTGTGGCAAACGCATTTGCACAAAATAACGATACTAAAAGAAAAATTGATTTCATTTTTAAACCTCTCATCAACATCATTTCGGACTTATTAAGTTTATTCTTAAAAATTATTTACTTGAAAAAACTTCTTGCCGATAAGGAGGTATGCGAAAACAAATATTGATTTGTATCTCTGTTGTTATAGTCTTTATAATAGTTGATCAAATCTCTAAATCTTTGGCCTTAGATCACCTTCAAGTTCATAGAAACTACGGTGTCTTTCTTGGATTTTTATCTGATACCTCAACTCTTTTTAGAATTGTTACCTTATCAACTTTTTCTGCGTTTTTAATTTTCATCTACTCAGTTCTTTTATATTTGCTTCCAAAAAGTTTATTTTTTCTAAAGTTGACTCTTTCCATCATCCTTTCAGGTGTGCTGGGCAATGTTACCGACCGCCTTACTCGTTCATATACATTAGATTTTATTCCTGTAAACATAGGAAACTTCCATGCTTCTTATAATGTTGCAGATATTTTCCTTTGGTGTGGGACATTTTATTTTATTTACGCTATTTTTAAGCATGAAAATAAAATTTGGCATCCAGACAACAGCAGAAATACTTATCTAGTTAACCCTCAAGAGCAACTAAGGTTAGCTTTTAAGTTTTTATTGATTTCTTTTTTTACATCAATATTTCTGGGTGTATTCTGTATGAGCTTCCTTCAAAGCTTAAAGTACTTAAAAGGAAATCAATTCTATGAGTTTATTGTCATATATACAATTCTGGCATCCCTGTTTTCAATTTCTACATTTTTAATTGGTGTCATCATATCTCATAAGTCTGCTGGCCCTCTTTATGCTTTTGAGCTTTATGTGGAGAAATTGTTGACTGGAAAAGACGAAAAATTAATTCTACGTGATGGTGATAACTACAAGCATTTAGAGAATGTTGCTGAAAAGCTAAGGTCTCATTTCAATAATAAATAGTAGTTATTTCATAATTCTTTAACTACAATCTTCACATGCGTTTTATACTAATTTTAACTTTGTTATTGCCAAGCGTTGCTCTGTCATACCCAAACTTTATCGGTAAGGGTTATCAAGCTTGTTTAACATGTCACTATAATCCTTTTGGTAATGGTGCACTAAATGATTATGGTCGAGCTGTATCAGCAAATGTTATTGCAGACAGACTTTTCGTTTCAAAAAGCACAACGGATGAAAAACTTGGGGAGCGCTCTGGTTTTTTATTTTTTACACCAAAGCAGAAATGGTTTCGTCCATCCTTAGATTATAGAGGAATGCAATTTGATCAAGACATCGATCAAGAAGAACCAAATAAAAAGTTCATTCACATGCAAATGGAAGCAAGTGTAACTTTAAAGTTTGGTGAAGCTGATAAATACATTGCTACATTTACACATGGAATAGTTCCAGATAACAGTGCCCGTCCAATTGATTCAACAGAAAAAGAAGAACTTCAATTTTCTCGTGAACATTATGTCGGTTGGCGACCTGTACCTTCAATTGGTATCTATGCGGGTAAGATGGATAAAGTTTTTGGAATTAGAGTTCCCGACCACAACGCTTTCAGTAAAAAATATACAAACCTTCATCAATACTCTTCTTCAACTGGAGTAATGTTTCACTGGGGTAAAGAAAAATTTGATCTTGGTCTTCAGAACTTTAGTGGAGTTGGCCATAAAGAGAAAAAAGAAAGTGAGCAAACTCAAGGTGTAACGGGTAAATTTGAATACAATTTATTTGGGCAATCAAGAACTGGTGTTTCCTATTTAGCTGAAATTGATGTGAATGATAATCATAAATCAATGTATGCTCTTCATACAAAAATAGGTGTTGGTAATGGATCTAGTTTAATGCTAGAGGTTGGGGACGTAAATAATACTCCTAATGGTGGAGACACTAAAACTTCTCGATATTATTTTCTGCAGACACATGTGGTTTTAAAAAGAGGGTTATATTTCCTAACTACTTTTGAAAATTACCAACCAGATACAAATGAAAACTTAGAATACTATACTGTTGCTCCAGGGATTCAATATTTTCCTTGGCAAAGATTTGAATTTAGAGCTGAGATCGTTAATTTTAGAACTTTCAATGATGACACTACTACACCTGTCCCACAAGATAGTTGGCATTATATAGGACAAATTCACTTATGGTTTTAAGATTATTTCTCCTCACAACATTGATTTTAAGTTCAAGTGCTTTTGCAAGATCAAAGAAAAGTGTAAGATCTATCTATTTAAAAACAGCTCAAAAGCAGTTTAAAAAACGCCAATACAAAAAAAGTATTAAAACCTTAGATCGTATTTATGATATTAATAACCCCAGAAAACTACCAACTTCCGTTGTTCAAATTCTGGCGATTAATTTTTTCAAAATTAAAAGGTACAACTCCTCTTCAAAATATTTTCACATCGTTATTTCTAGAAGATATAGAAAAAAACATCAGCAGATTCTATATTCTTTAAATAATGGTGGGCTTGATGATATCGAAGCGCCAAAACAGTTACTAAGAATTTATTATCGTCTTGGTCAAATTTATTATTATAATTATTCTAAAACTCAAAATACTGCTTATTTTAGGGCCAGTGAAAAATTCTTTAAAATTTGTGAAGAAAAAGAACACTTAGATGATAACGCTACTGAATACTTAGACAGCTTATCTGCTAAAAGAGCTTTTGTTGCAAAAAAAGAATTTGTTTGGAAATGGTTTGCTAGTGCTGGATCAATTAACTGGCAAGAGAAGTTAATACTTCAAGATAGTACAACTGGAGATCAGACAAAGCTTTTATCAAACGCAAGAGCACTTTGCATTGGTGGAGGATTTAGATACACAAATGCATACCATGGATTCGAAGTTCATGGCTGTGGATTTAGTGGTTCTGCTAAAGTAAGTGCTTCCAATCCAACATTATACGCTCAGGATGGTGTTGCTGTGACAGGTCTATTACTAGATAGTGGTTACACTATAATGTCACCTTATGAAAAAGCCTCATTCACTATTTCTCTACCATTATTTTATAGAGATGGTGATTACGCACAACCCAAAAACTATCAAATATTAGGCAAAGGCCAATTAAGTGCTGGTGCCTTAATTAAAGGCCGTCTAGAACTACCAATAGTTGACTTCGTAGTTAGTGTTGGTAATTTAGGCTGGACTAATATCTTTATGATGGAAGCATCTTATACATTTTAAAATTTCGGAGGAATTATGAGTCATAATATACCACTACCACCAACAGGTTCTAAACTTAATTGTAAAGGTTGGCATCAAGAAGCTGCCTTACGTTGTTTATTAAATAATCTTCACCCAGATGTAGCTGAAGATAGAGACAGCCTAATTGTATATGGCGGTAATGGACAAGCTGCTCGAAACCACAAGGCTCTTGATGATATTATTTCGACTTTAAAAAATTTAGAAAATAATGAAACACTTTTAATTCAATCAGGAAAACCAGTTGCTGTATTTCCAAGTAACCCACAGGGTCCAAGAGTACTTTTAGCAAACTCAAACTTAGTTCCTGAATGGGCAAACTGGGATCACTTTAATAAGTTAAAAGATGAAGGCAAGATGATGTACGGTCAAATGACTGCTGGGTCATGGATATATATTGGTTCACAAGGAATTCTTCAAGGGACTTATGAAACTTTTATGGCTGCAGGTAAAAAACATTGGAATGCTGATGATCTTAAAGGTCGCTTAGTTCTTTCTGCTGGTATCGGTGGAATGGGTGGTGCACAACCTTTAGCTGTAAAGATGGCCGGTGGTGTATTTCTTGGTTGCGATGTAGAAAAATGGAGAATTCAAAAAAGACTAGATACGAATTATGTCGATTTTCTTTTAGATAATTGGGATGAAGCTATAGACCGTGCTCTTAAAGCAAAAGAAGATGGCGAGGCCATCTCAATTTGTGTAGAAGGGAACGCTGCTGACTTTTTTAAATACGTTTATGATAAAGATATTTTTCCAGATCTTGTAACAGATCAAACTTCTGCACACGATCCTTTGAATGGATATGTACCAAACGGGATGGAAGTAAGTGCTGCTTTAAGCCTAAGGGAAAGTGAACCTAAGAAATACACTGACCTCTCTTATAAAACGATGGGTGATCATGTAAAAGCAATGTTGGCTTTTCAAGGTAAAGGTTCTTATGTTTTTGATTATGGAAATAATCTTCGTGCCGGCGCTCAAAAAGTTGGTGTTACTAATGCATTCGACTTCCCAGGTTTTGTTCCTGCATATATTAGACCACTTTTCTGTGAGGGAAGTGGCCCTTTTAGATGGATAGCTTTATCTGGAGATCCTGAAGATATTTATACAACTGATGCAGCTTTAAAAGAATTGTTTCCAGAAAACAAACCTCTCCATAACTGGTTAGATAAGGCAAAAGAGATGGTTAGTTTTCAAGGACTACCATCAAGAATTTGTTGGTTAAAATATGGAGACAGAGAAAAAGCTGCACTTCTATTCAATAAGTTAGTAAAAGAAGGGAAAGTTAAAGCTCCAATAGTTATTGGACGTGATCATTTAGATTGTGGATCTGTTGCTAGTCCAAATAGAGAAACAGAAGGTATGAAAGATGGAACAGACGCAGTAAGTGACTGGCCTTTACTAAATGCCTTTATCAACATAAACAATGGAGCTTCGTGGATAAGTTTTCACCACGGAGGTGGTGTTGGCATGGGATATTCGCAACATTCCGGTATGGTAATTGTGGCTGATGGATCCGAAGATATGGATAGACGCTTATCTTTGGTACTAAATAGTGACCCTGGAATGGGAATTGTAAGACATACTGATGCGGGATATGACAGTGCCATTAAGGTAGCTAAAGACTCTAAAACAAAAATCAAATTCCCAAGTTTATAGTATGAAATGTATTAAAAATCTTTCTCAAGTTGTTACCCTAGCAGAGTGTCACAGAAAAGATGGTAGAAACTTAGGTCCCAATGACTTGGGAATCATTGAGAATGC
>CAXGOD010000131.1:0-6263 GCA_964011245.1 uncultured Bacteriovoracaceae bacterium
CATTCAAATCTAAAATTCTTTCTTCTCTTTTTGATACTTCAGAAGTGACAACTGATATCTCTTGAGCAACTAATCCAATAAGCTCTCTTAGATACTCATACTCATGTACAGCCAACTTCTTAAGATGATCACATGCAGACTTAGAATCCTCTTCTGTAGCCCCACATTCAACCATTTTGGCTACAACCTCTTGTATTTCATCGTCAGTTATATGATCAGTTACATATGGGTAAGCAAAAACTGCACCTAGGAATTCTCCATCAACTTCAATCTTTGCTGATAGCATTCTTACATGTGGAAAGAATGAATCGAAATAGAAACAATGTCCATCTGCTTGATGTAATTTTTCTAATCCCTTTTCAATATCTTGAGTTAAGAATTCTTTTCCATAAGGCATATGCATTTGTACTTTAAAGAAATGGTTTACAAATTGGTGATCCTTTTCAGTAATAGGAGAATGTATATTTCCATGCTTATCTGTATAGAAAATATCCACACCAAACCACTTACCAATAACCTCTTCAAGTTTCTTGTTCGCATGTAAATCTTTAATTGCTTTCCAATCAATCATATTTTGTCTCCTGACTAAACAGTTACTCATATGACTATTCGACATAGACTCTTAAAAACTTGACCTTAATTTTGACAGTGTGATTAAAATTTCAACAACAGTAATTAAAAAGATATTTAATTACAATGACTTATATGTGTCTACAATATGTCTCTGCATCCACTTCTGAGGGCCTACATACTTCTTAATTAGCTTCATATCAGGTCCAAATAGGTATGTTTCAGGCAGTTTAAAGGTACCAAAGTGGTTTTGGTGTACAAAATCATTGTCTACTAATATGACAAAATTTGATTGATCCTTAAACCTTTTAAGGAACTTTTTAACTTTTTTGACTTCATCGTTTACAGCAACGAATAAAAACTTAACATTTTTTTTTGTTTTAATTAATTCAGAAAGTTCAACAAGCTCAGGAAATTCTGCTTCACATGGCCCACACCACGTACCCCAGAAGTGCACAAACAAATGATTACCCTCTTTAGCAGACTTTTCTAAATTAAACTTTAACTCTGGTTTTTGGAAAAATGGGAATTCGACCTTCGGTAACGAAGATAAGGCACTTGCACTAGCTTGTTGCTTTGAATACTCAGTAAGCTTGTTATCCAGCTTATAAGCTTCGAATGCCACGTATCCAAACGTTGCTCCAAGAAATGCTAATATAATTAATACTCTTTTACCCATAAACAAAAAAAGACCTTCTAATTTCTCAGAAGGTCTTCTCAAAATATCTTAATAAAATTAAATATTTATTAATCTACAAATGAGATATAACCCATTTTAGATGCATCACCTAGTCTTTTGTCAGCAAGTTTAGTGATTCTAGTGTAACCACCATTTCTTTCTTTAAACTTCGGAGCTACTTCTGTAAATAACTTTGCTACTGCATCTTTGTTGTTCAGCTTCTTAAAAGCTTCTCTTCTAGTATGAACAGTATCTACTTTTGCTAAAGTTACAAGCTTCTCAACATAACCTTGAATAGCTTTTGCTTTAGTGTGAGTAGTTTTGATTTTACCGTGGTCGATAACTTCAATTGCTAAGTTTCTCATCATAGCTTTTCTATGTGATGGCGTTACGCCTAATTTAAATTTATGTCTAGAGTGTCTCATCTCTTACTCCTAATTATTCGTTATTCTGCTGAACTTGCTTCATGATGCTGTCAACTTTCATACCAAGACCTAAGCCCATTTGAGTAAGAATTTCTTTAATTTCATTTAAAGATTTTCTACCAAAGTTCTTAGTTCTAAGCATTTCACCTTCAGTCTTAGAAACTAGTTCGTAAATATATTTAATATTTGCATTCTGAAGACAATTTGCTGAACGAACAGAAAGTTCTAACTCAGAAACTGGCTTTAATAATGCTTCATTTGTTGGTGATGAAGATCCACCTGCTGCTGGAGCAGAAGTTGCTTTATTAACTTCAACTGGAGCATCTTCGTCTTCAAAGTTTAAGAAAACAGTTAATTGATCTCTTAAGATTTTAGCTGAAAAAGCAACTGCATCTACAGGATCAACACCAGCGTTCGTCCAAACTTCTAAAGAAAGTTTATCATAATCTGTTCTCTTACCAACCCTTGCGTTTGTTACAGTGTAGTTAACTCTGTAAACAGGTGAGAAAAGAGTATCTAAATAGATCCAACCAATTGGAAGATCAAAACTTTCTTTGTTATCTAGAGCAGAAACATATCCCTTACCTCTAGCTACTTTAATTTCAATTCTAATTGATCCACCAGAAGAAATATTACAAATAGTGTGGTCAGGGTTTAAAACCTCAACGTTAGCACTTTCAGCAACATCCTTAGCTGTTACAGCACCTTCACTATTTTTTTCTAATACTAGATTAACTTCTTCTTTATCAATAATCTTAAATCTTACTTCCTTAAGGTTTAATAAGATCTCAGAAACTTCTTCTTTAACATTGTTGATTGTACCAAATTCATGGTCAACACCATCAATTTTAATAGCTACGATACCAGCACCTTGCAGTGATGAAAGAAGAACTCTTCTTAATGAGTTACCTAAAGTAAGTCCGTATCCTCTTTCAAGAGGCTTTGCGATGAACTTTCCATAATTTGGTTTAAGTGCATCTTTATCTACTTCAAGAGCCGTTGGACGAATCATATCAATCCAGTTTTTTGCAGCAAATGTGTTGTTAATAGACATCAGTGTATCTCCTATTCAAATATTAAAATTAAACTCTTCTTCTCTTTGGTGCTCTACAGCCATTATGTGGCATTGGAGACTTGTCAGCAACAGATGTAATCTTGATACCAACACCTAATAGTGCCCTAATTGCATTCTCACGTCCAGCACCAGGACCTTTAACTTTAACATCAACAGATGAAACACCATGCTCAATTGCCTTCTTAGCAGCTTCTTGAGAAGCAACCTGAGCAGCAAATGGAGTTGATTTTTTCGATCCTCTGAATCCTAACCCACCAGCAGAAGCCCATGAAAGAGCGTTCCCTTGAGGATCAGTAAATGTAACAATTGTATTATTAAAAGAAGCTTGAATGTGACACACAGCGTGCGTTACATTCTTTTTAACTTTCTTTTTTGTAGTTTGCTTAGCCATATTTATACCTTACTTATTTATTTCATTGATTTAATAGATTTCTTACCTGCGATTGCAACTTTTTTACCTTTTCTGGTTCTTGCATTCGTGTGAGTTCTTTGCCCTCTACATGGTAAACCTTTTCTATGTCTAATTCCTCTATAACAACCTAGATCTTTTAGTCTTTTAATATTAAGACCAACTTCTCTACGAAGATCACCCTCAACAGTGTATTCTGTAAGAATTTTTCTGATTTCGTTTGATTCTTCTTCTGTTAACTCGTTAGAGTTTTTTAATAGATCAATTCCCGCTTTTACTAAAACTTCTTCACCGATCTTAGGTCCAACTCCGTAAAGAGACCTAATAGCGATTTTCATTGCTTTATTTCTTGGTAAATCTACCCCTAATATTCTAGCCATCTAAATCTCCTAACCTTGTCTCTGCTTGTGTCTTGGGTTTCCTTTACATAGAACTCTCAAAACACCTTTTCTTTTAATGATTTTGCAATCTTTGCAAATCTTCTTCACTGACGATCTAACCTTCATAATGTTACCCTTTACTTCTGTAAATGATTCGCCCTTTTGATAAGTCGTACTTGCTGATCTCAACTAGCACCTTGTCTCCAGGTAGAATCTTTATAAAATTCATTCTCATCTTCCCACTAATATGGGCCAAAATTACATGTTCATTCGGTAGTTTTACTTTAAACTTAGTATTCGGAAGAAGTTCTAATACTTCCCCTTCAACCTCTAAAATGTCGCCTTTAGCTTCCGCCATTCGATACACCTGTTTTTGAATACATTTATATATATAACTTATTTAGTAATGGCAATAAGTTAAACGTATAAGCTTATCCGATTTTATTAATAATTTCTTTGTATACTTGATCAAGGTCTTGGTCAGCATCAATAGTTGCTAAATGACCATTTTTATTGAAAAATTCCAGAATTGGGTCAATCGTTGCTTCAAAAACATTCATCCTCTCACGCACAACTTCTTCTTTATCATCGTCACGCTGAATAAGAGGATCACCTGTAACATCACAAACACCTTCAACTTTTGGAGGGTTTGTTTTAAGGTTATAGATGTTTTTTCCATCCTTAGTAGTTCTTCTGTTTGTAATTCTTTCAACAAGAATATCCAAGTTTAACTTAAAATAAACAACTAAATAATCATGGCCCTTCAATATGCCATCTAAAGTGTCTGCTTGTTTATAATTTCTCGGATAACCATCAAATATATAAGTAGTATTATTTAAATCTAAGTTTGCTTTAAGTAATTCAACAACTAGATCATCTGAAACTAGCTGTCCTTTATCCATAACATCTTTTACTCTTTTTCCAAGGTCACTCTCTCTTGCAATCTCAGCTCTAAGTAAGTCCCCAGTAGATACATGCGAGTAACCTATCTCTTTCAGCTTAGATGATTGCGTACCTTTTCCAGATCCCGGAGCTCCTAAAAGAATTAAGTGCTTCTTCATTCTCTAGAACCTTCTTCCTGCGCCGCTATACTTTCCTCTAGACTTATAAGCCGTATCGTATCTCTGAGAGATCATGAAGCTTTCTGCCTGGGCCATAGTATCAATTGCAACACCAACAAGAATTAGTAGTGAAGTACCACCAAAGTAGAAAGGAACCTTCGCAACATTAAATAAAATTGCAGGCATAATACAGATTAGTGAAACATAAATCCCACCAACAAGTGTTAATCTATTTACAACAAGATCTAAGAACTCAGCCGTTTTAGCACCTGGTCTAATTCCCGGAATAAATCCACCGTTCTTCTTAAGTGACTCTGAAATATCCCCTGTCTTAAACTGAATTTGAGCGTAAAAGTAACAGAAGAATATAATTAGTGCTACGAAAACAACATTATATAAAGTTTTACCTGGATATAAAGATTGTTGAATCGTATCAAAGTACATTTTTAAAGGGCTTCCTTCTGGAACAAACTGAGATATTGTTGCAGGAAAACCTAGTAAAGCTGAAGCAAAAATTGGAGGCATAACGCCTGAAATATTTACCTTAACTGGTAAGTGAGATGTCTGACCGCCAAACACTCTATTATTTACAACTTTCTTAGCGTATTGAACTGGAATCTTTCTAAATGCTCGCTCAGTATAGATAATAATCCAAAACGAGACAAGCATGATAGCTCCAACTAAACCAAGATTAAGTCCAGAAAGCTCACCATTTTTAAATAAGTTGATTGTATCTCTCATTCCTGATGGGATACCTGCTGCAATACCAGCAAAGATAATTAAAGAAATGCCGTTACCAATACCCCTTTCAGTGATTTGCTCACCTAACCACATTACAAACATTGTACCTGCTGTTAAACTGATTACTGTTAGCATTCTAAATCCCATACCTGGTTCTAGAACGATTGGCATACCACTTGGACTTTTTAAAGCCTCTAAACCAACAGATAATCCATACCCCTGAATTGCACAAAGAATTACAGTTGCATATCTTGTCCACTGCTGGATCTTTTTATGTCCATCCTGCTCTTTCTGAAGTTCAGCCAAAGCAGGGAACGATACAGCCAACAGGCTGAAGATAATTGATGATGTGATATAAGGCATAATACCCAAGGCTAATACAGAGAATCTTTCTAGTGCACCACCAGTAAAGTTGTTAAAAACACCAAAAACTGAACCCTGCATTCCATCAAAAAATGAAATCAGTGCGGCACTATCAACTCCAGGAGTTGGAACTTGCGTTGCAATCCTGAATACGCCTAGCATTAAAATCGTAAAAATTACTCTTTTACGTAACTCTTCTAACTTTCCTTGAGTCGTAGACATTATTTAGCCTCTTTTGCTTCTACTTTTGCTTCAATCTTTCCACCAGCTTTAGTAATCATTTCTTCAGCTGATTTAGAGAATTTAGCAATTCCTTTAAAAGTAAGACCTTTAGTAAGATCACCTTTGTTAAGGATTTTTATAGGAAGTCTTTTATTACTTCCGCTTAATAAACCTTTTGAAATAAGATTTTCACGGTTTACTTCCTCACTGTCAAATTTTGCTGCAATTTGGCCAGTAGTCACGATAGCATGAACTGTCTTGAATGGAGCGTTAGAAAAACCTCTTTTTGGAAGTCTTCTATAAAGTGGCATTTGACCACCTTCAAAACTTTTAATTGC
>CAXGOD010000132.1:0-6256 GCA_964011245.1 uncultured Bacteriovoracaceae bacterium
AGTTAACTGTAGATTCTCCAAGACTGGAGTACAGTAGAGGTGAGAGTTTTACTGTTTCAAGATTTAGGCCTGTTATTGCAGAATTCCCGACACCAAAAGGTAATAACGTTTGGTATAAAATTTTTATCTTCTCTAGAACAGGAAACCTTTTGGCCTACAAAAAAGCTGGTCCATTCCAATTGAAATAATTATGAAAGAAAGTAACTTTAGAAAACAAAATTATAATTTCGTAGGCCTTCACACAAAACTTGAAGGTGAACTTAAATTCTCAGGGGACACGATTATTCATGGAGAAGTTAAAGGAACTATTATTATCCAAGACGAAGGATCTCTGGTTTTTGAAAGAACGGCCTGTTTTGAAGGAACTATCTACTGTAAGCACCTAGAAGTTTTTGGAGAAGTTAAGGGGACTGTCAAGGCCTCTGGAACTTTGAGTATTAGATCTTCAGCTTCTGTCTCAGGAAATATCCAGGCAAACAAGCTCGTTGTTTACCCGGGTGCTATTTTGAATGTAGAAAGTCATACTGAAGATTTTGAACCTGAAGCAAGCTCAAAACAACCTTCATTATAGGAAGTTTTTGTAGTTTAATACCTTTACTGTATAACCATTTTTTTCAAGTTGTTTCTTAAGTTTCTTATTCCCAAGGATAAGTTTCGTTTGAGAGTTCCAGTTATAGATTTTACCTATCATACTTTGAAGGTCTTTCTTCTGAATCTCATCAATTCTTGCTGGAAATTTATAAATATCCTCATAGTCTCTTCCTGCATGATCAAAAAATAAAAGTGTCTCTAAGAAGCTGCTTGTAGACTCAAGGCCAAAAAGATAATTTCCCTTTATAAACCTCTTGATATGTTTAAAGTTTCCTTCTTCAACGCTCTTAGACTCTTTTGTAATAACCTCTTCAATAACTTTTAATGTATCTGCCAATGTTTTATTTTTAGTAAATGTGCTTATACCACTTCTACCATATGTCTTTTGCGTAGAAGCATAAGCTCCAGCAGAATACGTTAGTCCCCTTTTAACTCTTAGCTCTTGCATAAGACGAGAAGTAAAACCTCCCCCCATATATTTTGATGCTAAAGACTTCAGTTCATGCTCTTTTTGAGATTCATCATATGTTAAATAACGTCCAACTCTAATTTGAGCTTGATTGGCTTTAGGAACAGGTACAAGATAAACTGTATTGTTGGCTACTGGTTTCTTTGTTACCTTTGTAAGCTTAGTTACATAGTCAGCTCCACCCCATCGGCAATCTTTAGCAAATACATTCTTTAAAGCTTTGATAGACTTTGGTCCTTTAATATAAATTCTCTTTTTAACTTTTTTATTAAAGAAAAGAAGTTTGTCATGCAGGTCTCGCGCTTTGATTGCCTTAATGCTTTTCATCGTTCCTGAAACAGGGTTCTTATATGCCGTTTTCTTTAAGGAAACTTCTCTAAAAACTCTATTTGCTAATGCGGAGTGATTTGTCACCAGATTCTTATAGCTTGTTAAGATTCTCTTTTTAGTCTTTTTAAACTCTGAAACTGGATAAGTTGCATTTGAAAAAGAATGACAAATCATCTTCATCGTAGGAATCATATCTTTTACGAGACCATTTACTGAGAATGTTGAGTACTCATGTGTTACATTTGCACCATAAGAAGCTCCAAAAAACTCTAATTCATTAACGATTTCTTGTTTGCTATATCTTGTTGTTCCACTCGTTAATTGATTAAACATCATATCTGTCTGACCAGCTTTCCCCTTTGCATCCTCTACTGCCCCAGCATGAAAGTAAACACTTACATAATAAGTTGGATATTGATCATCCTCTAACCACACCACATCAATCCCATTCCAATTCATGGTATTAAGATTGTCATCTAAGTAGTTTGTTGCCCAAAGATTTTGAGAGAATAAAATTGTAAATATTAATATATATTTCATAGTTTCGCCTTTAGTGTTTATGCCAAATTGATAAGAAAAGTGATTTGTTTTTCTTTAAATATTTATTACATGCAGTAACAAGTTCTTCTTTTGTTACAGAATTATAAATATCCATTTCTTTTTTATAGAAATTATAATCGTTATAATAGACTTCTCTATTACCTAGAAACTTTGCGACACCACTATTTGTCTCTAAGCCACTTATCATTTGCACAAGGTATTGATTTTTAATCTTCAATAGCGAACGGTCACTGAAATTCCCCTTACAAACTTTTTTGATTTTTTTGAATAAATCTTTTCTAATCCAATTAAGATTTTGAGGTTTAATCAATTGTCCTCCAATAAAAAAGACTCCAGACTCTTGCATTGTATAATTGGCTGCATATACATTGGTTAACTTTGGTTTCTTATTTATTACATATTTCTTACTTAGGTATGAACTCTCTCCATCACCTAAGATAGATGAAAGGATATCTAATGTATAAGCATCTCTAGGTCCAACTTTAATCCCCTGGAATGCCAAGAAAAACATTGGTGTTTTACTTGTTCCCTTAAGCTTAATAGAACGATTATATTTACCTTTAAACTTAAACCCCTTTTGGCTGAGAACTTCTTCTTTTATTTTGTCTAAATTTGCTGTCGGTTTAATCTTTGAAAACTTCTTTTCAATTTCATCAACGACATCATTAGCATCTACATCTCCAACAATCACAATAACGGCATTATTTGGAGTATAGAATTTTTTAAAGTAATCATAAATTTGATCGCGAGAAACTGTTTTTAAATCAGAAATGTCTCCAATAACACTTGTTCCATATGGAGTTCCAGTAAACATATTCTTCATCATATTTAAATAAAGTTTACCTCTGTCTGAGTTTTCATACCTCATTTTCCTTTCTTCCAATACAACCATTCGTTCACTTTCAAATGACTCTGGAACAAGGGAGAGATTCTCCATTCTATCTGCTTCAAGGTCGATGATTTTATTTAAATGTTCACTCGGCAGGCTCTCATAATAAACAGTTAAATCATTTGTTGTATAAGCATTATTTTTCCCACCATTACCTTCAACTAATTGATCAAACATTCCTGGTCCATATTTTTTGGCCCCTTTAAACATCATATGCTCTAAGAAGTGACTTGCACCAGTGATCCCTTTAGTCTCATGTTTTCCACCAACTTCGTAATACGTATAGTAAGTAAAAATTGGCAGCTTATGATTCTCTACCACAAGAATCTTTAAACCATTTTTTAAAGTCTTTTTTGTAACATTAAATGATAGTTCATTTATGCTCTCTCCACCTTTTTCGTATTTCTTATTTCCTGTTGGGTGGGAACAGCTAAATAATAGTAATAACAACAAAATTGTTAGATTTCTCATAACATTAACTCCAGTTTTCATGAGCTTTTATTATATATTAATTTAGTATATTCTTACATTATGGAAAATATAAACCTAGTATATATATTGGGAACTGGCACAAGTACTGGAGTCCCTACCTTGGGTTGTCAGTGTGATGTGTGCTCATCAACAGATTTAAAGAATAAAAGATTTCGCTCAAGTATTTGCATCAATTTTAAAGATGGGAAAAATATATTAATTGATACGACAACTGATCTTCGTTCTCAATTATTGGATAATAATATTAAAGATATTGATGCTGCTGTCATTACCCATGAACATGCAGACCACACTCATGGAATTGATGATCTGCGTCCATTTTGTTTTTATCGAAATCATCCGATCCCAGTTTATACATCTCAAACTTGTGGTGATGTTTTAAAAGAGAAATATCCTTATATTTTTAAAAGAGACGAAGTTTTTAAGGATAAAAAAATTCTTGGAGGTGGAATCCCTAAACTAGACCTCTACATTGTTAAGGAAAAAATCACCAAGATTCTGGATTATGATTTTCATTTTTTTGAGCTTGAGCATGGCCATACAAAAACTCTTGGTTTTAGAGTAGATAAAATGGCCTATATAATAGACTGTAATGAAGTACCTGAAAGCTTACTGCATGAGCTTAAAGCTCAAAACTTAGACCTCCTTATTATTGACTGTCTGAGGACTAAAAAACATTCGACTCACCTACATTTGGAACTCTCAATAAAATACGCAAAGCTCATAGGAGCTCGCCAAACAGGCCTAACTCATCTGAGCCATGAGTTTGATCACAAGACACTTACTCAACAACTAATTGATCAAGAAATGCCTGAAATCTTTCCTCTTTATGACACACAGGTTTTAAACTACTGAAATCAATCACTTTTTTGAACAAAAACAGTATAAAAATTACGTGATTTAATCGTTTTAGGATGTTCAAAATTAAAATTTTCTGTATATTAATCTCAATATATATAATTTAACTAAAACCTGTGAGGTCAATTTGAAAATTGCTGTACCTAAAGAAATCAAAAACAATGAAAACAGAGTTGGTCTTGTACCTTCAGGTGTTCGCCAATTAGTACAAGATGGTCATGAACTATTTGTACAAAAAACTGCTGGGAATGGAATTGGTATTTCTGATGAAGAATATATAAAAGCGGGGGCAACTATGGTTGATACTATTGAAGATGCATTCGCTGCAGGTGAAATGATCATCAAAGTTAAAGAGCCTCAAGCTTCAGAGATAGCACTTCTAAAACCTAATCATATTCTTTATACATATCTTCACCTTGCTGCAGATAAACCTCAAACAGAAGGATTAATGAAGTCAGGATGTACTGCTATTGCATATGAAACAATTCAATACCCAGATGGATCTCTTCCTCTTCTAGTTCCTATGAGTGAAGTGGCCGGAAGAATGGCAACACAAGTTGGAACTACTTTCTTACAACTTGATAAAGGTGGTAAAGGAATTCTTCTTGGTGGTGTACCAGGTGTTAAAAGAGCTAAGGTTACTGTTATCGGTTGTGGTATTGCTGGAACAAATGCTACTAAAATGGCGATGGGTCTTGGTGCTGATGTTACATGTATTGATCTTTCAACTAAGAGACTAGCTGAGATGGACGATCTTTTTGATAACAGAATTACAACTCTATACTCAAACTCACAAAATATTGAAGAAGCAGTTATTGCTTCAGACTTAGTTATCGGAGCTGTTTTAGTTCCAGGTGCTAAGGCACCGAAGCTTGTAACAAGAGATATGATTTCAAAAATGGAAAAAGGTTCAGTTGTTGTTGATATCGCGGTTGATCAGGGAGGATGTATTGAAACATGTACTCCAACAACTCACGAGAGTCCAACTTTTGAAGTTGATGGTGTTGTTCACTATTGTGTAGCAAATATGCCAGGAGCTGTTGCAAGAACTTCAACTTACGCTCTAACAAACGTAACTTTAAAATACGCTAGAATGTTAGCGGCAAATGGAGTGGATAAGTCAATTATTCAAGATTCAGCACTAAGATTTGGAGTTAATATTTACCAAGGGAAACTTGTTTATGAACAAGTAGCTAGAGACCTAGATCTTCCGTTTACTCCTCTTGAGCCGGAAAAATATTTATAAGATTGAGTAACGTTCAGACTTTATGATAGAATTAATGGTGTAGGTTTTTCCTACACCTTTTTTTTGGGAATAAATTATGACGGGTAATCCGGGTATAGACAGAATTATAATGGGACTAAATGCTATCGTTGTTGGCGGTGCTGCTGCTTTAGTATTTTATTCGCACAATTTCATGAAGGCACCTGTTACAGATCAAAATAAAGAATTCACAGGCATGGTAAGAGACGCCATGGTTGAGTTCAAAAAACAGCCTGTTGTCTTTAAAGAAATGGTTGTTAATCTTTACTCCCGTGAAAGAAGACTTAGATTTTTAAACTTAACAATGAACCTAGACGTGTTTGAAGAGGGTCAGCAACAAAGAGTTGATACCATGAAGCCACTAATCGTTGATGCTTTAATTGATATAACTGGAAATATGAGACCTGATGAGCTCAACTCTGTTACAGGAAAAATTTTATTAGAAGCTCGCCTTAAAAATAAAATCAATGCGATTGTTAATGAGAAATTAGTTAAGAAGATCTACTTTAGTAAGTTCATAATTCAATAAAAAAAGCCCATCATAAAGACGGGCTTCTTATTTTTTCAATATTTTAATTTAATTATTCAGCGTCTGTAGGTGCTGTTGCGGCAGCTGCGTTAGCCACTTTCTCATAGTTTCCTTCTTCATCAGGAAGGCTACTTAGGTAAGACTCAACATCTTTAGTCGTCGTTTTACCTTCAGCTACAAATCTATCTCTTAAACGTACATCCATTTCTTTGTCTTCTAAAGCAATACGTAGTTTCATTTATGATCCTCTTTTTTAGTTAAAATGCGATTAAA
>CAXGOD010000133.1:0-6226 GCA_964011245.1 uncultured Bacteriovoracaceae bacterium
TACTAGAGTTAATGTTGGAGAAAAAAGAAAAAGAATATATTATAAGTTACCTTTTAGATAACTATGATGCTTCACCTTCAGATATAAAGAAAGATGTAGATAAAACTTGTATGAAAATTCTATCTTTTACTCAAATAAACTTTTTGTTTAAAAAAAATTAATATGTGGGTAAAGGTGAAGGAGCTGGTGCAATTGGTGCTGCTGGTCCAAATGGTGCTGCTGGTCCAAATGGTGCTGCTGGTCCAAATGGTGCTGGTGGTCCAAATGGTGCTGGCATAGGAGGCATGGGCATAGGTCCTGGCGATGTAGCAGCTGCATCAGCAATGGTAACATCATTCTCAACAATCTCTGGCTGGATATAGATTTTTTTCTTAGCTTTATTTTTAATGTTTTCTTTTGTTTTCAAAATCTGTCCTCGTGATAGTATTTAATCAATTAATATATTATAGAATATTATGTAAATTCATTCAATAAATAGATTTTACTGATATGGCTAGGGTGTCTAAGTGCTTAAAATTATGAAGAATGTGGGGTGGCGCGATTTAAATGAGGACCAATTGTTGGTTGTCGACTGCCATACAACTCAGGCATTTTTGCTTTCTCATGTTTCGTGTTTAGTTTGGAGGAATCTCGAGAACAATAATGTTGATCAACTAATCAATATCGTTTTAGAAGAATATGATATTGGAAGGGATATAGCTGAGTATGATATCCAGAAGTTCATTAATGACTTGAAAAGTAAAAAGTTGGTCTCATGAGTCTAGATTATATAAAAACGACCCCGCAATACCAAAAAATCATAAACGAGATATATAGCGAGAAGTTAGATCTAGGCCTCCGTGTTTGTATGGCGGTAAGCACAAATAGCATGTATCCAACTATAGTTCCTGGTACTTTGATTGAAATTGAAAAAATGCAGAGCTATGCCGTTGGTGACGTTGTTGTGCTTGCTAATGCTAGAGGCTTCTTGGTTCATCGAATTGTAAAAATAAACAAAAACGTAGTTATTGCAAAAGGTGATAATAACCTGAAAGAAGATGAGTTTTTAGAGGTCTCAGCTATTAAGGGGAAAGTGGTCAGTATAAGAAGTGAGAAGAGAGGCCTCGTTGATTATGCAAGCTTGATTTTAAATAAAGTCAGAAAAGTGTTTAGGTTGTTGTTTGTAAAAATTAAAAACTTAATTTTTAAATATTCTAGCGTTCCTGTCATAAAGCATTTTCTTTTGATTTTATATAAGGCTCAAGTAATCATTGTAAGATTCTATTTCAAGTTGTTTGAATCGAGCAATCTCTATGTTCGTGGTAGTTCGGTTACGGGTAAGCTTAAGCCTGGTTTAAGTGATATCGACTTTACCATCTTAACAAAAGATGGGAGTAATGTTGAGTCATTAGTGAAAACTCTAAAAGTTTTGAGTTACCTTTCCCCTGTGATTTCATTCAACTCCTTTCTTCCTATAAAGATTTATGCGATTTTAAGGTCGGCGGGAGTTATTGATGATTACGAAAACCAAGTGAACATAAAGCAGTTGTCTGGTGGATTAGAAGTTACGCCTCTTAAAAAGGTGCTTTATAATAAAAAGATAATTGATATTCATAGAAGTTTAGAGTTAATAGGTTATGTCGACGAAATAATTTTCAAATTTAGTCAGATGAGTGGCTATCACCCAAGTTATTTATTTCATAATATTAAGAAGCTATTTCAAAAAATTATAAAAGAAGAAAAATGGTGTAATGAGTTTGTATTGTTCGAAGAGTTTCTAGAAGCTCCGGGGAGAGCGGTAACGTTATATAATGACCTTGAAGAGTACGCTAAGGCGTTAGCAAAAATAATAAAAAAAATAAAAGTTCCTAAGAACAACCTACCGGAAATAGCTCTATCTGATTTAAATAAAATTAAAATAAATGATAAGGATGTATTTATCTTTTCCAAGATTCGAAATTACAAGTCTTATTTACTCAAAAATGATTTTGATCATGAAGATCTTTATCAAATAATAAAATATACAGTTGATGAAAATACATACCCTTTTTCTTCGGGGATTATGACATTTAAAATGGCAACTTTCTTTCAAGCATACTATGTTAATTTTATTCGTTTTAACGACTTTGAATGCAAGGAAGAAGTAATAAATAAATACTTGTTTGATAGCATAAAATTTTTTAATAACTATCAAACTATAAAAATGAAGGACAGGCATACGATTCAAAGTGCAGCAAGAGACATTGTTGTTCTGATAAGCTACTTAAGTGAAAAGTCGGATGAGAATTTTAAACTCGATCCTAAGTTGCAGCATTTTGTGCACGAGCTTGATTGTGATGAGGGGCTTGATGCCAATGAAATTTATTTAAGGTATATTAATGAGCTGAACGCCCTATTTATTAACCATTTTGAATAATGCTCGCCGCACAATCCGATGTTCTTTACATTCACACTTTTTATGAATAATATCATCGACGGTAGTGTCACGATTGTGTCACTGGTTAATCCGCCAGGTCGGGAACGAAGCAACGGGGCTAGTTGGTGCTTTGTGTGGCACTGCCGCTTTTCACTCTTATATTTTCTTACATTAACTAAATAATAATACTCTTGTCATAGTGCAAATTGACTTCCCTATGGGGCTCTTATAACTTGCGCTTACAATTGAGAGAGTAAATATGACATATCAAGTATTGGCCCGAAAATGGCGCCCAAAGGTGTTTGGGGAAGTTATCGGCCAAGAGCACGTTACAAAGACATTACAAAACTCTGTAAAGAAGCAGCAAATTGCGCACGCGTATCTTTTAACAGGTACACGAGGAGTTGGTAAAACAACTATCGCAAGAATTTTTGCTAAGGCCATTAGGTGTGAAAACCTCACAGAGTCAGGTGATCCTTGTTTAACTTGTTCAGCTTGCACTTCAATTGATGACAATTCCTCCTTAGACTATCTAGAAATAGATGGTGCCTCAAATACAGGTGTCGATAATATTAGAGAGCTTATTGATAACGTACAGTACTTACCTACTACAGGTACGCATAAGGTTTATGTTATTGATGAGGTTCATATGCTTACTGTTAATGCTTTTAATGCATTACTTAAGACATTAGAAGAGCCGCCAAAGCATGTTGTATTTATCTTTGCCACAACAGACCCTCAAAAATTATTAGGGACAGTTTTATCACGTTGCCAGAGATTTGATTTTAAAAATGTCTTGTTAGATGTTTTAGTTTCACATGTTAAGAAAATTTCTGAAGCGGAATCAATTAACTTTGAAAATGATTCGCTTATCTATGAACTTGCTAAGCAGGGAAAAGGTTCGGTTAGAGACACCTTGTCACTTTTAGATCAAGTTCTAAGCCTCTCAATAGATAGAAATATTAATGAAAGTAATTTATTATTATCTCTGGGCCTTGCCAACACGAGATCAATAAGCCAGATAATGAATGCAATTGTTACTGGTGACAAAGAACTTTGTACAAAATCATATAATGAAGCTCTAAATGAAAATGTGGACCTTTCTAAGTTTTCACTTCAAATCCTTGATAAACTTTTTTATGTAATTGAAAACATCGATTCTCAAGGAAATATTGATGGCGGAGTCATCTCTTCTGAAGCTTTAGAGACAATTTCATTATCTGAAATGTTATGGGTTTATGAAACTTTGGCCAAGGATATTCAATGGGCCTTAGCTTCTATTGATCCAGAGAGAATGGTTTTATTTACACTGGCAAAGGTTTGTTTAAGAAAACAGATTTTTGATACTGATGGACCAGCAATAAATATAAAAAAAAAAGAGTCAGCAACTGAACAAATAGTTCAAGAGCAACCTGTTGAGCAAGTATTAGTTCAACAACCTGAAGAGGTAGTCGTTGTAGCCCCCGTAGTGGAAAAAGACTTAACTTGGGAAGGCTTTATTGTTGATCTAAAGAAAACTCAAAAGTCTTTAGCGGCTAACCTTGAGCGTGGAAATATTTTAGGTGAGTTTAATTTTTCAAAAGCTGAAATGAACTTAGAAGTTGGTTTCACTGAAGAGAATAAAATCTTCTTAGACTTTCTTAAAGAGAATGATGCAAGAAGAACGATTAAAGAAGAATTGGCTTATTTTTTTGAATTAGATGAAGGTAATATTGAGATTCTACTTACTCTTGTTGATGATCAAACTAAAGAGAAAAGAAATTTTAAAAGTAGAGTTGAAATCGAAGAGCACTCTTTCAACCTAAAACAAGAAGAAAAGAGACAAAATATTGTAGAAAATAAATTTGTTAAAGAAGCTGAGAAGATTTTTAATACAAAAATAGATAAAGTTATTTTAAATACAAAAAAATAAAGGGTAACAAATGGCAAACATTAACCAAATGATGAAACAAGCTCAACAAATGCAAGCTAAGATGGCAACACTTCAGAAAGAACTTGAAACTAGAGAGTTCGAGTCCTCTACTGGTGGTGGAATGGTTAATGTAAAAGTTAATGGTAAACAAGAACTTTTAGATATTACAATTGATAAAGAAGTTGTTGATCCTAATGATGTTGAAATGCTTCAAGAGCTAGTTAAAACGGCAATTAATCAGGCGATGAAGGAGTCTCAAGATTCTGTTCAGAATGCTATGTCTAAAGTAACTGGTGGTCTTTCAATCCCAGGACTTTTTTAGTGGTAGAACTTCCAACAACAATTTTAGATGCAGTCTCAAGCTTTTCCAAGCTTCCGGGTGTAGGATCTAAAACAGCTCAACGCCAAGTTATGGCGATGACTCGTTGGAATGCTGAAGAGCTTAGAGAATTTGCTAACTCCATCTCTCACTTAACTTCACTAAACTATTGTCATGAATGTGGAATGTTTAGCGAAGCAGATATTTGCAATATTTGTGCAACCGTTTCAAGAACAGATGCTAAAAGCTTATGTGTTGTTGAAAACATCAATGATCTAATGGCCATTGAGAAATCGAATACATTTGGTGGAATCTATCATATTTTGGGCGGAGTTTTGAATCCCCTATCTGGAATTGGTCCTGATCAATTAAAAATTAGTAAATTGGTAGAAAGAGTAAATAAATATAATATTGAAACAGTAATATTGGCCGTTAATCCTTCAGTTGAAGGTGATGCAACTTGTTCATACATAAAACAACTGCTTGGTAATGCTAATATTGAAAGAATAGGTTTTGGAATTCCTATTGGTGGTAGTTTAGAGTTTCTAGACCCACTTACTATATCTAAGGCCCTAGAAAACAGGAAAATACTTTAGAATGAATATTAATACTATCGTAAAACAATTCTTTGTTGAAAATGACTTTCATAAACTTGCAAGTAAAATGGCAGTAGTTCGTCATGATGGTGTTATTGTTTACTCAAATACAGAAAATTTCAATGAATCATATTCGATTGGAGCCCTTGTTGGAGGTCTTTGGCAGGCGGCTGAAGCTCTAAATTCACTTATTTCTGAGCAGTCTAATATTTTTGATTTTAGACTTAGTTTCGATACCTCAGAACGAGGAATTTATGTTCTACCTTTTGTTCTTAATAAGAGTACATATTATATTTGTGCAATTTATAAAGATACGAACAATCCAGCATTATTAAAAAACAGATTAAGAAACTTAAAAGATACTTTGTCTTTCTATTTAGATGAAATGGTTGAGGCTCCTGTTAAAACAAGAGATGGATACTTATTTACAGACATTACAGATGATGAAATGGACAAATTATTTAATTTAAAGAGGATATAGATATGTCTTTTGTTAATTACCATACAAAAGAAATAAATTGTAAAATCGTATACTACGGACCAGGGTTAGGCGGTAAAACGACTAATATCCAACATGTTTACCAAAGAACACAAGCTGGTAATAAAGGTCAAATGGTTACTTTAAATACAGAAAATGAGAGAACTTTATTTTTTGACTTTCTCCCACTGGACTTGGGAACGATTAGAGGTTTCAAGACTAGATTTCATCTTTACACTGTTCCGGGGCAGGTTTTTTACGAAGCTAGTAGAAAACTAATTCTTAGGGGAGTAGATGGAATCGTATTTGTTGCAGACTCACAAGTTGAAAGAATGGAAGAGAACATTGAAAGCTTTGAAGGGCTAAAACGCAATTTAGAAGATCAGGGCTATGACTTTGATAAAGTACCTATCGTCTTTCAATGGAATAAAAGAGATCTTCCAAATACAGTATCAATTGTTGATTTAGAGAAAAAATTAAACAAAATGGATCTTCCAGCTTTTGAAGCAACAGCTTTAAAAGGTGA
>CAXGOD010000134.1:0-6221 GCA_964011245.1 uncultured Bacteriovoracaceae bacterium
TCGTCTAGAAGAGAAGTTCGCGCCATGAACCTTTCTTGTAATTGTTCTCTTAGCTCTTTTTCTGAAGTACTAGTTGTTTCCATAAGTCTTCCCTATTTTTGTATCCCCACGTTATTTCAAATCTCGCAAAACTTACAACAGCTTTCGCATAATGTAAAACGTGAAAAGATACATAATTCTATGTACTTACAATGTTATTCACATTTGTTTCTTACAATACTGTAACAAAACACTCAAATATTACACATAGATTTCATATAGTTAGATCTACTAATAAAAAACTCTTAACTTTTAGGACAAAAATTACTCATAAAATAACAATAAATTTTACTGTGAAAAACTTACAAAAATCCCTTAAACTAAAAGCATCTAAGTCGTTGATAAATCATTATTTGCTGTGATAGATTAGCGACTCTTTTTAACAGCTACCAGATAGGAAAACAAAGCAATGGCAAAGTACGATTTAGAAATCATTAGACACTCAACTGCTCACCTAATGGCCCAAGCTATTATGGAGCTATGGCCAAATGAAAAGGTTCAACTAGGTATTGGTCCGACGATTGAGCACGGATTCTACTATGACATTGATATGGAAAAAAGAATTCTTGATGAAGACCTAGGTACTATTGAAGACAAGATGAAAGAGATTATCAAACGTGCAGATCCAATCACACGTTATGAATGCACTCGCGAAGAAGCTGTTAATATTTTTCAAGAGCGAAATCAAGAATATAAAATTGAATTAATAAATGATCTTCCTGACGATGTCGTGATTTCTTACTACACTCAAGGTGATTCATTTATAGACCTTTGTACTGGTCCACATGTAGAAACAACAAGAGAACTTCCAATGTTCTTTAAACTTCTTCATACAGCAGGTGCTTACTGGCGTGGCGATGAGAAGCGTCCTATGCTTCAAAGAATCTATGCCGCTTGTTTCAATGATAAAAAATTATTAAAGCAACACTTAAACTTTCTTGAAGAAGCTAAAAAACGTGACCATAGAAAGCTAGGAAAAGAGCTCGAATTGTTTCACTTTGATCCTGTCGCTCCTGGCTCTCCGTTTTTTGAACCAAAAGGTGCAATTGTTTATAATCAGCTTATCGAATTTATGAGACGAATTTATAATATCTATGACTATAAAGAGGTTGTTACCCCTCAAGTTTTAGACGTTAGTCTTTGGAAAACTTCAGGGCATTACGAAAACTATAAAGACGATATGTTCTTCTCTCACGATGAACATCACGAATACGCTCTTAAACCTATGAATTGCCCATGCCATATGCTTATGTTTTCACATAAAAAATATAGTTATAGAGACCTTCCATTAAGGTTTGCCGATTTTGGACGTTTACATAGAAACGAAAGAAGTGGTGCTCTTGCAGGTTTAACGAGAGTTAGAACGTTCTGTCAGGATGATGCTCATGTCTTCATTCCTCAAGATCAAATTCAAGAAGAGATCTCAAAATTATTAGAGATGTTTGATGTTTGTTATGATCATTTCGGATTTGAAAATATTAAAATAGGACTATCTACTCGACCTGAGAAAAAAGTTGGAGATGATGCAACTTGGGATTTGGCCGAAGCTGCATTAAAGTCTGCCCTTGATAACTCTAAATATGAGTATCATATCAATGAGGGAGATGGAGCTTTCTATGGACCAAAAATTGATGTTCAAATCTCAGATGCAATTGGAAGATACTTCCAACTTGGTACTGTTCAGCTAGACTTTCAACTTCCAGATCGTTTTGATTTAAAATTTAATACTGCTGATAACCAACAAGAAAGACCTGTTGTTATTCATCGTGCCCTTTTAGGTTCATTAGAGAGATTTTTTGGAATTTACCTAGAGCATACTGCTGGTGTATTTCCATTCTGGCTTGCTCCAGAACAGGCGGTAATTGTTCCTGTTAATAATGATATACATCTAGCTTACTGTAAGGATCTATGTCGTGACCTGCAGAAAAGAGGTTATAGAGTAAGAGTTGATGAGCGTAATGAAACAATGGGATTAAAAACAAGACAGATTCAAAAATCTAAAGCTCCATACATGATCGTTATTGGCGACAAGGAAATAGAGTCTAAGTCTGCAGCTTTAAGGGCTTATGGACAAAAGTTTACTAAAGTCATGACAAATGAAGAGTTAACCGCATTATTTACAGAACTGGATGCAGAAAAATTTCCAAAACAATTTAGGGATTAATAATGAAAAAAAATCTTCTTCTTATTTACGGCGGAGGTGGAACTGAGCATGAAGTCTCAATGATTTCTTCTAGCTTTTTGAAGTCTCAAATTGATGAAGATATTTATAATATTGTTGAAATTGAAATAACTCATGCTGGAGTTTGGAGGCACTACTCTGATACAGTTGAGATCAATTTTAACGGAGAGCTTGTTGTTAACGAAAAAATTGCTTTTAAGGTAGATATTGTTGTTCCTTGCCTCCATGGATTTCCAGGTGAAACAGGAGACCTTCAATCATTTTTAGAAATGAATGGTATCGCCTATATTGGTTGTAACTCGGAAACGAGTAAGCTTTGTTTTAATAAAATTTCAACCAAGCTTTGGTTAGAGGCATACAATATAGAAACAACTCCTTTTTTAGCAATTAACTCTCCTGATGATGAAGAGTTAAAAAGAGTTGAAGACTTTCAAAAGATTCACTCAGAGTTATTTATCAAAGCTTCTAATCAAGGAAGCTCAGTTGGCTGTTTTCCTCTTAAGGAAGCAAGCGAGATCCCTGATACAGTTGTAGCGGCTTTTGCTCTTTCACCTTATGTGGTTGTTGAAAAGAATATTGAAGGAAGAGAGTTAGAGGTTTCAGTCTTCAGATACAATAATGAAACTCATGCAACACTTCCAGGTGAAATTATTTGTCCTAATAAGTTCTATAGCTATGAAGAGAAATACCAAGATGAGTCTGCAACTCAAACAATGATTGAAGCTGAAGGCCTTACGCCTGAGCAAATCAAAAAGATTAAAGCTATGTCCATAAAGTCTTATCAGGTTTTAAAACTCAGACACCTTTCTCGCATCGACTTTTTCCTTTCAAAAGACGGTGAACTTCTTATTAATGAAATAAATACTTTTCCAGGAATGACCCCTATTTCCATGTTTCCTAAAATGATGGAAAACTATGGTGTAAAATTCAAAGACTTTTTAAGTCAAATACTTGAAGATTCAATCGCCGAGCTTCAATAAGATTCTACCTATGATACAATGCTTATATGTATAGTATTAACAGGACCATAAAATTAACAGTTCTAGATAGGCATAGATTAGAGCTTAAGCTTAAACCTGTGTTCATTGCCCAACTTTCAATAATGAATTCATTAGTACAGCCAGCCTATGCTTATAAAAATGGTGAGTTTGTTGAAGTCTTAAGAGCTGATGAAGGTGTGACTTTTGAGTTCATTGCTCAATATGCACAAAATACAAGTTCAGAAATATTTGTTCACAAAACTGATTATCTAGCGATTCAAGAAAAGCTTAAAAAAGATATAGCTCAAATAACTCGCTCGCTATCTCAAGGAGACCCTCTTAAAAAGGGTATCAAACAAGGAAACCTTTTAAGCTTCCAAATGGAAAATATTTATAAGAATCCTTTTGATGATGAGCTATTAGCAGGACAATTTCAAAGTTCAAAGAATTTCAGTAACCTTTTGCTTCAAAACAAATCGATGCAAAAGTCGATCTATCACAAACTCACAAAACAGAGTCACCACTATACAGTTCTACAACCCCTACTTTCTTCAGTTCTTCTTTTATCATTTTTACAAAGTACGGGAATGTTCTCTGAAAAAGAAATACAAAACTTTTTTCTAACAAGTTATTTTAAGGATATTGGAATGAGCTTTATTCCAAGAGAAAAGTTTGAACTGGCCCATTTAAATGAGTTAGATAAACAAATGTTCTCAGAGCACGCTGATAATTCAATGAGAATTCTAGATGGCCGATTACCCTTTAATCGCACTCAACTAAATATCATTCAAAATCATCATTTTTTGAACTATAAAATTCAATCATTAATCTCAGGAAAACAATTACCTGACCAAGATAAAATGTTAACTGGTATCGAATCGACTCTACTCAGTAGTATAGATATACTTGTGGCCATGACGTCGAAACGACCTTACAGAGATGATGTTAGCGTTTTTAAAGCATTGGAATTGTTAAAGAAAGTGATCTCAGATGAGTATCCACAAGAGTTTAAAAACTTGGTCATTTTCCTCAGGCAATTTTTTAAGAATTAATATTTTTTTTTCTTCTCAAAGCGTTCTAAATATTGAAAAATATAAAAGAGTATTAGTTACTTAGCTGGTAACTAAATTTGCAAAGGATTGCAAAACTTGTCTAAATTTTAGCTATGTATTCTAAGGAGGGAATAGTGGCAGTAAAAGAAGTTAGTCCATTAACAGGTATTTTAACAGAAGATTCAGTGGTGATTGATTTTGGAGAACATGAAGGAAAGTCTGTTCTGCAAATTAATGATGAAAACCCTGAGTTCTACTCTTTCCTAGTTTCACAAAGAGAAGAAGGTAACTTCGCAATCAAAAGATCTAAAGATAAAATTTTTAGATTACACGTACAAACACCACTGCAGTAAATGAACATCATTTTAATTTCAATATTCGGAGTATTGGGTGTCTTAACTCGATACTCCGCTGATGTTTATTGGGAAGATAAAAATTATATTTTTCCTTACGCTACATTATTAGTTAATATCCTGGGCTGCTTTGTTGCTGGATTTATCTACACTCTACTTTCAAAAAAACTTATTATGTCAGAACAAATGGCCCGTGCTATAATTATTGGCTTTTGCGGTGGTCTTACAACATTTTCAGGTTACTGCCTGCAAAGCTTAAACCTCATGCAAAATGGAGATATCCTAAAAGCTTTCACGTTCATAGTCATCAGTATTGCTCTAGGCCTTGCGACAATTCTTCTTGGTATAAAATCAGCCACTTACATTGCCTAATATGTGCAGTCTTTTTTCTCTTTCTCCTATACAAAGCTTTTTCCAAATAGATATAATTCTCCATAAGCTTTAAGAGGAGATTATTAATGAAAAAAGGACTTTTCATCGCAGGGCTAGCAATACCTACACTTGTATTTGCTAACACGACAAAAGAAAATTATGAAGTTCATATTCTACAAGAAAATGAAACTTTATCTGAATTACTTCAATCTAAAAAATATAAGCCACTGTATGGTCCTGGAAACTGGGTTGAGAAAGTTTTAGAAATGAATCATCTAAATGCTTCCCAAGCTGGGGAAATCAAAAAGGGTTATCCAATCATTTTACCTTTTAGGTATTCACCTATTGCAAAGTTAAAAACTGATACTGTAAGCACTAAACAAGCATCAAGTATTTATTACGGACTTGTTGGGAATAAGATTTCAAATCATCAAGATATCTATATTGATATAAGTTTCTTTGAAAGAAGTGCCAAGGTTGCGAACTATAACTTAAAGCAACAATCAAATATCAAGATTGGGCTTAGCTACGAAGATCAAAATAAAAGAACATTTAATTCATTCACATATAGACCCGAGTTTAGTGTCTATGGAATTGGCCACGGTCCTACTGAGTTTACCAATAAAGATGATATTTCTGCTAGCTTTGAACCTACTCTTCAAGCACATGCAGGTTTAATGTTAAATCATAAAAAACTTGATTATGACTTTGGCCCTTATGCTGAATTTTTAGAGAAATCCTCTTTAGATAATATCAATGACAATATTGAGATTCGTCGTGACCGTTTTATTAATATTGGTGCACAAGCAAGAAAAATATTTGAAAAAAATAATCTTAAATACATTGTTAAGGGCTCAATTGGGACGACATTGATATCAGATAGCCTGAACAATATAGATCAAATGCAAATGGTAACATCAAAATTTTCAACAGATGTGAATCTTACACGTGATTATTATATAGGTGGATTTTGGAGAAGCGATTATTTCTCAAATACATCTCAAAGAAATACTACTGCTATTGGATTAAACTTAAAATATTTTGTTAAATAAGGTCAAAAATGAAAATACTTAATTTTATTATAATTTTATCTTTATCTCTTTCTTTAGTTGCTTGTAAGGATAAGGTGACAAGTGAATCAAATGGAAATTCACCGACTGTAATTACTCCTCCAGTGACACCAAATCCCAATGATAATGTAAGCCCTATAAAGTTTAAAGGTATTGACTCCATTACAGATGTT
>CAXGOD010000135.1:0-6215 GCA_964011245.1 uncultured Bacteriovoracaceae bacterium
GTGCTCGTTGTGGATATGATGAAGTACCAAGATACTGTAGAGGTGGATCTTACGGTGGTGGTAGATATGGAACACCTATAAGAAGAGGACCTAATTATAATCCTCCAAGAGGTGGAAGCTATAATCCAAATAGAAGAGGACCAAGGCCAGGAACTTCAATTCCAGCTGGAAGAAGATATAATCCAAATAGAGCGAATGGTGGATACTATGGCGGTTCTTCAATCTGTGGATATGATTCTGTTCCAAGAACATGTTCAGTATGTGCTAACCCATACTACGAAACAGTTCAGGTTCAAAAAGCATTTGATTTAACTTTTGATAGATTTACTAGAGATGCAACAATTCAATTCTCTTTAGATCAATATGGTAACCTTGTTCTTGACGTAACTGGAGTATCTCCAGGATGTGTTAAGAAGACTGTATACGGGAGTGGTAAAAATATCACTGGGGCTAAGCTTAAATTAAAAAGATCTTGTAGATAATTAATCATACATTGATTGAAGAATGGGCCGGATATATTCCGGCCCTTTTTTTATGGTGTCATTTATGGCATTCTAAATCAACTGGAGAAGCAATGAAGACTATTTTGACAGGTATTAAACCAACGGGAATGCCACACTTAGGAAATCTACTAGGGGCAATAAAACCTGCGATTGAAATTTCACATCAAAATGACTTTGAAAGAAGTATTTACTTTATTGCTGATTATCATGCATTAAACTCAGTTCGTGATCCAAAACAATTTCAAGAAGATGTTTACGGTATCGCTGCTACTTGGGTTGCTTTAGGCCTTGATGTTAATAAATCTATTTTTTATAAGCAGTCAGATGTTCCTGAAATTTTTGAACTAACTTGGATGCTTTCATGCATGACTCCTAAAGGAGATATGAATAGAGCACACTCTTATAAAGATAAAGTTCAAAAGAATACTGAAACAGGAAAAGATCCTGATTTTGGTGTAAATATGGGGCTATTTAATTATCCAATCTTAATGGCTGCAGATATTTTATTATACGACACGAACATTGTTCCTGTAGGTAAAGATCAAGTTCAGCATATTGAAATCGCAAGAAGTATTGCTCAAAGAATTAATGAGTATTATGGAGAAGGCACTTTAATTGAGCCTCAAGAAAAATTACAAACAGGAACAGCTGCTTATGTTCCAGGTCTTGATGGAAGAAAAATGAGTAAATCTTATGACAACTCTATTGGAATTTGGGAAACACCAAAGCGCCTAAAAAAATTAATTAATAAAATTACCACTGATTCTACTGCGCCTGAAGATCCTAAAGATCCCGATAATTCTTCGATCATGGATTTATATCGATTATTTGCGACACCAGAACAGATTGTTGAAGAAGAGAAAAAGTTCCGTGAGGGTATTGGCTGGGGATTTGCAAAAGCTGACTTGTTTGATGTGGTAAATGCATATTTAGCTGAGCCACGTGAAAGATATAATGCTTTAATGGCCGATAAGTCTGAGCTTGATAAGATTTTGGCGGACGGAGCGGATAAAGCCAGAGCAGTAGCCTCGGACACTATAAAAAGAATTCGAAAAAGAATGACTGGTTTCTAAAATTTTCCTTAAGAAATTCCGATAACTTATTAGAGATATAAGGAATTTTAGTGATTAGGAAATTATCCCTTTTTTTAACATTCATTTTAGCATTTTCCTGTTCAATTTTTGAACAGAGTAGAAGCGTTGATACAGGTAGAAAAATTTCAAGTCTTCCTTTGGATGATATTTTAATTGCAGATGACGAAGAAAGTATTAGAGTTAAAGGTACAGTAAGAGTTTATGGCAAAAGGGATGGGTATAACTCTTTTTCTTTTCCCTTACATAATTTAGATTCACCTTTTTATGATGATATTCCCTATACAATAATAGTAACAAACGAAAATGTTACTTGTTCCCACTCTAATAATATTTCTAGAGAGGGCCTTAGTAATGTTTTTAAGGTAAAAAAGTATTCATATGGTGATTACTTTCGCTGCTCATATAATGGAGATGGTGAAGGTTTTTTTAACTTTGTCTATATTCTTCCAAAACTTAAAACGTTTGCTGTTAGCGAAGCAGAGTATATGAAAGGCTTTACTCCTGATATCGTTTCAAATATGGAGCTCACTTTAGCAAAAATTTATGAAAAACTCGCACCAAAAGATGGCAAAAAACCAGAAAGACTTTACTTTCGTGAAAGAGAGCTTCTACTAAAGTATGTTCCAGACGTTATGAATATTACCTTTGATCCTAAAAAATTTGAGGTGCAATTCAAAACAACTATTGGACCTCAAGACTTATTCAAAATCCATAAGATAAATGGAGTCCTAACTCATAGTAAGTGGGGTACATTCTCTTATGAAGGCTATGCAGATGATGACTATTTTAAATATGGTGGAGCTGGAGCAAAATACTTACGTAATTATGGAATTAAACCTTTTGGCTTATACTGTCGCCATAGTAATCAAGACTTCGACTTTGAATATATAAATGAAATCATGTTCTCCGATAAAGGTAAAATTGAGTGCTCAATCAATTCGAGGAAGTCAAAGTTTTTACGCTTTAGAGCCCCAAGGGGAGAGGTGAGTGCTGAAATTCAAATTATGAGGACTTCAAAGGCCATTAAACACTTACCTAATTATTATCTGAATAAAGCTCAAAACTCTATTAGTAAAAAAATAAATGAAATGAATGATAATAACTCAAAACGCTTTAGAGGTACGATAAAAAAGGCGATTAAACGACATGAGGAAGAAATCGTCGATATGTTGAGTGTAGATAAGAAATTTCCATTTAATATTAATGTGAAGGCAAGAATAGTAAAGAGAACTATTCTTAATAAACCGATGTTCAGATATGAAAACAAAAATGGAAGAGAAGCTAAATACTTATCATACAGAGTTTTTGTAAAAAACATTTATGAAGATATTCATGGTGGTGAGTTTCATAGTAGTGATATCTTTTTAGGTGAGCTAAAAACGAATTTGATTATAAACGAAGGTAAGACTCTTTCTTCATATTTACTTCTAACAGATATAAATGATTATGATTTCCAAAATAATGTTAAAAACTATATTAAAACTTACTCAACTGGAAAGGATATTGTCGTTTATAGTTCATATAAAAAACTTATAAATAAGTATTCAAATAACCAGAAAAATTCACCAAAGAAATCAGATGAAATCTTAGTGGAACTTTCAAGGTTTAGTTTGAATATTTGTGGGAAAATTCTTGCTTACGACCATCCTGATGGATCAAAAAAAGAGCATCTCATGCTTAATGTGGTTAAGGCCAGATATGATCTTTATGAAGGAAAAAATTCGGGAGCATTTAGGTCTATGTTCACAGATCATTTCTATTATGAACAGTTCCAACTGGAAAAACCAATTGAGATCTCAACTCCAATTCCTTTTACAGGTGATAACCTTACAAAAGATCAGTGCTATCATATCACTCCATCCGAGTTTGCTGATGGAACTTATGAGAATTCAGTCGTTTTAAAAAACATTTAGTGCGCCGCACACGCTGGGCAAAGTCCTTCCTTTTGGTGTAGTATATCCAAAACAGAAAAAGGTTGGTTTATGAGACGTATTACTGTGAGTCCAGAAGAACAGTTAAAAGAATTAAAAAGAGGTGCTGCTGAGATAATTCCAGAAGCAGAGCTATTAGCGAAATTAAAAAAATCATATGATGAAGATAAGCCACTAAAAGTTAAATTTGGTGCAGATCCATCTCGTCCAGATATTCACCTCGGCCATACTGTCGTCATCCAAAAACTAAGAATCCTACAAGATTTTGGGCATGAGATTTATTTTTTAATTGGAGACTTCACAGCAAGAATTGGAGATCCAACAGGTAAAAGTAAAACAAGACCCATCCTTACTGATGAAGAGGTTATTGAAAACGCAAAAACTTATACTCAGCAGGTTGGTCAAATTCTAGATATGCAAAAGACGAAAGTCGTTTTTAATAATGATTGGCTAGGTGAGCTTAGTCCAATTGAAATGATTAAAATTATGGCCAAGGTAACAGTTAGTTCAATGCTTGAAAGAGATGACTTTTCTAAAAGATATAAAAATCAAGAAGCAATATACATGCACGAGTTCGCTTATCCGGTTATGCAAGGGTATGACTCTGTTGCATTAGAGTCTGATTTAGAGCTTGGTGGAACAGACCAAACTTTTAACTTACTTGTTGGTCGTCACCTACAAAAGTCATACGGTCAAGAGCCACAATGTATTCTTACTATGCCAATCCTAGAAGGGACTGATGGCGTAAATAAGATGTCTAAATCAATGGATAACTATATTTCACTAGAAGACAACCCAACTGATATGTTTGGAAAGATGATGTCTATCTCTGATGAGATCATGGTTAAGTACTATGAGCTTGTTTGTCGTCGAACTGCAGATGAAGTTGATAAGGTTATCTCAGGACTGAAGGATGGAACGTATCATCCAATGAATGCTAAAAAAGAATTAGCTGCAGAAGTTGTTGATTATTATCACCCGGAAGGTTCTGGAGCCGGTGAGAGAAAGAAGTTTGAAGAAAGATTTTCTAAAAATAAAATCCCTGATGATATCGCAATTGCTGATGTCGATTCTGGAGAGTTAAACCTTTTAAGCTTTATGACAGATATTGGTTGGATAAAGTCTAATGGTGAAGGAAGACGTCTTCTGAAACAAAATGCAGTAAAAATTAATTTCAAACCCCATAAAGAAGAGTCTATGACTATTGTTGCTGGGGAAGAATATATTCTTAAGGCCGGTAAACTTCGTCTTATGAAAATTGTTGGAAACTAAAAAAATTAGCAAAGGAGTGCTTATGAAAATTTTATTAATAACATTATTATTCTCATTAAATGGATTCGCTGCTGATTTAGGCGGTCATCTTCTTGATACAAAAACTAAAGATAAAATTGCATTTGAATGCATTGATGCTGACTGCACCGAGGCTTACTTTACATTAAATGGAAAAGTAATGAACACAAACCTCATCATGAAGTTAGATGATATTCAAGATAGATACTATCACTTAAATATGATTATTGGAGCTGCTAGTACAAGTCGCCTGCCTATCCCACAGATCTGGCATATTATGAATATGCAAAAAGTAACTAAAAAACTTAGAAAACTATTCTTTAAAATGATAGATAGACCAGAGTTTAAAGGACAGTTTGTAAAAATGAGTCACAAAAACTTTGTAGAAGTTATTAAGGCAGTAGAAAATTACTAATATGATGTTTGTCTACGGGATACTGGTTGGGATTATTCTCACCAGTATTGTATTTCTCTTCATTTATAAAATCCTCACAAAATCTTTTGAAGCAAGAGTTCAAGATTCCGCTCGCGCAGGTCTAGGAGAGACTCTTCTTCCTTTTAAAGAAAAAATTGATGACTACAATAAATCAATAATTGAATTTAAAGAAAAGAACATTGAACAAAGTGCAACTTTGCAAAATGAACTCAAGCATGTGATGGAGCTTGCTCGTCGCATGGAACTTGAAACTCAAGACTTAACTCATGCTCTTAAAGGGGATGTTAAGGCCCAAGGGAATTGGGGAGAGTTTATTCTTGAAAGATCCCTTGAGATCTCTGGGATGGAACGAGGACGAGAATTCGTTCTGCAAGGAGAAGGCCTTGGTCTTAAAGACAGTGATGGGAATAGTTTTCGTCCTGATGCTATCATTCATCTTCCAAACAAATCACATATTGTTATAGATTCAAAAGTATCTTTAAAGTCTCTTCAAGAAGATAATATTAAAGAATTAAAAAAGAGCTTAACCGCTCATATAGATGGTTTAAGCAAGAAGGGATATCAAAAACTAGAGGGCCTTAATAGTCCTGATTTCGTAATAATGTTCATTCCACTTGAAGCTGTTATGCCCATTATTTTTCAGGAATTTCCTGAGATTTTAGAATATGCGGCCAAAAAGAATATTGTCCTTGCAACTCCAATTTCATTGCTTCCAATACTAAAGACAATCGTATCTCTTTGGAGAATTGATAAGCAGGGTGAGAATGCGGCTGAAATAGCAAGAAAAGCCGGCCTTCTCTACGATAAGTTTGCAGGTCTTTATGATGATCTACAAAAAACAAGAGACATTATTAAGAGGTTAGGAGAGTCTCACGACGCTTCTTTAAATAAGCTTGGTGAAGGCAAAGGTAATCTACTTGGAAAGGTAGAAGAGCTTCGCACACTGGGTGCGAAGACTTCG
>CAXGOD010000136.1:0-6192 GCA_964011245.1 uncultured Bacteriovoracaceae bacterium
TACCTTCTACTTGTAGGCCATTAGGGCCATAGTCATTATAGTCATAGATACAAAGATATTTGTTTAAGTCTTTAACCAGCTCTTTTGTTTTAATCATTATGGTCCCTATAGTCTTTTGTGAGAAAGGTCTTCCCATTCTTCATATAAATTTTCTAAAGTTGATTCCCATTTTTTTTGGAGACTGTGAAGTTCATCATACTCTTTGGTTTTTTCATCAGTCATATCATTGAAGTCAAATGCAGCTAGCTTTTGTGTGTAATTGTCTAAAAGAGTTTCTGCGTCTGAAATTTCTTTTTCAATCTTTTTCCAGCGCAACTTTTCTTTATTATTCATGCGCTCTTTATTGCTCTCATCTTCTTTTACTTCTTCTTCTTCTTCTTCTTCTTCTTCTTCTGTAATCTCATCTGCAGGTCCAATTTCTTTTTCCATTTCTAAAGCATGAAGATATGGAGCAATCTTAGTATAACCACCTACAAATGTTTCAATGCGTTTGTTATTAATTACCCAAGATTTATTAACGATATTATCTAGAAAGGCCCTATCATGACTTATGATGATAATAGCATTATCATAATCTCGAAGCATGGACTCTAGAACTTCAATAGTTTCAATATCAAGATCATTGGTTGGCTCATCAAAAACCCAAAGATCAGCGGCTTCTTTCATGAACAGTGCCAGTTGCAATCTATTTTTTTCTCCACCGCTTAATGTTTTAATAGGGCGGCGTATTTGATTAGAGTTAAACAGGAAATCTTCTAAGTAAGAGTTCACATGTTTTTTGTGGCCACTTGGAAGATGAACAAAGTCTTGCCCATCACCAATTAGATCAAAAGGAGTTTGATTATCATTAAGAGCTGCTCTATTTTGTGAGAAAACACTAACTCTTAATTGATCTGCTAAAAAGAACTTTCCAGAATTTACTTTTAATTCTTCTTGAATGATTTTTACTAAAGTTGTTTTACCTTGCCCGTTATGCCCAACCAGAGCGATCTTGTCTTTTTTGAAAATGGAAAGACTAATATCTTCAAAGATCTTTTTATCATTATAGGCAAAGGTTCCAGCTTCAATCTGGCAAAGTTTTTTGGTTTTACGTCCACTATGCTCCATAGAAAGATTAACTATTCTTTTAGCATGGGACTTTAAACTTTTAATATCAGATTTAATCTTATGAAAACCTTCAACTCTTTTTTTAGAACGAGTTCCACGGGCCTTAATCCCTTGGCGCATCCAAGCAAGTTCACGTCTGTGACGATTTTGTGCTTTATCTAAATGCTTTTGTCTCTCTAGCTCAGCTTCTTCTAAGTATTCTAAGTATTGAATATAGTTTCCATTGAAAACATTAATGATTCCGTTTTGGATATGAATAATTTTATTACAGATATTACTTAAAAGGTATCTATCATGGCTAATCATGATGAATGCTTTATTTTGTCCAGCAACATCGTCTTCGAACTTTTCAATTGTTTCGATATCAAGATGGTTAGTTGGCTCATCCCATAAAACAAGATTTGATTGGGAGCTAAGTCCTGAAGCTAGGGAGAGTTTTTTTAGCTCTCCACCGCTTAAATGATCGATAGTTCTATTGAAGTCAAAATTAAAATGCTTTAAGTAGCTTTCATAGTTTTGTGCTAAGGTCCAACCATGCTTTTGATGAATTCTTTGAAGAATATCGTCTTGACGGTGCAAAACACTTTCATCTTCGTAGTGTGTTTCTAATTCTTTTTCAACTTTCCACAGTGCTTCATAGTCGGCTCGAAGCTCTGGATTGAAGGCCAAAAAGAAATTCTCATTTTTAAGAGTCGGGAAGTCAATTGGACTAATATCTTGGGGAATGAATGTGATGCGTAAATCCTTGTTTTTATCATAGATAAATACTGGATTTGATGTGTCAGGTTCCGTTTCACCCATAAGAATCTTGAGTAAAGTACTCTTGCCTTGTCCATTAAGACCAATTAATCCAACACGGTCAGTACTACTAATAGTAAAGCTGGCATTGTGAAAAATGACTTTTTCACCAAAGGTTAGGTTAATGTTTTGAAGACTTGCTAAAATACTCATATCCATAACTATAGGGCCCTCTTAAAAGTCTGTCTATAAAGGGTGGGTAAATTCTAGCATTATGGTAAATACCTAGAATTTTGTTAAAATATTACTATGTTTATTAGATCCTTATTTTTATTCTGGCTGGTCTTTGTTGGTGCGCTTTCAACCGCTAATGCACAAGACAATCTTATTACTAGTAGTGACAAAGACTTAACTGATGTTGATGACTTTGCCCAAATCAAGTTAGATCGATTAAAGCGAATCAGACGTGAGCTTATTCAGTTAGAAAGTAAAATCTTTTTAACAAAAAAAGAAATTGATGAAGAAGATGACATGGTTGTTAAGCTCAAAAAAGAAAGTGAACTTGAGAATTTTCAAAGAGAGTATGATCAGAAAAAACTACTTTTTATAGAAACCATGACAGGCCACACAGTTACACAAAAAAGTTTAACCAAAAAAGAACGTGAAAAATCCCTTGGGGATGACTTACAAGAGATACTTGAACCAGCAATGACCGGTATTAGATCAATAAGTGAAAGACCACGTGAGATTCAAAAACTTCAAGATAAAATAAAAGATTTTAAATTAAAAGTCGAAAACCTTTCTTTGGCAAAAAATAAACTAAAAGCAACACAGAAAGACGAAAAATATAAAGTTTTTAATCGAGTGATTAAAAAGTCGATCAAAAGAATAGATAAATCAATTAATGATTATAAAATTAATCTAGAGGATTCTCAGTTTAAACTAATAAAGCTAGAGAATAATAAGGGCTCATTTGTTGGTGCATTCTCTAATTTAATCTTTGATTTTCTAAAAACTAAAGGAAAAAATTTAGGATTAGCTTTAACGGCCTTTATCTTTTTATTTTGGATTTTTGGCTCAATAAAAAACAAAGTTATAGGTTTTTTTGTCAACCGAATCATTAGATTGGAAAGAGCCGGGGATAAAAGTTTATGGTTTATAAGGCCTTTAAAAGTTATCTATTCTGTTCTTGGTTTTCTTTTGGCCTTATCAGTATCGTTAATGATCCTTTATGTTCTCAATGATTGGGTTCTCGTTACTTTCATCATTTTTATTTTAGGTGCAGTTGTATGGAGTTCTAAACATTATTTTCCAACTTTTTTTGAACAATCAAAAATTGTTTTAAATTTAGGAACAATTCGTGAAAATGAAGTCGTCATATATAAAAATATCCCATGGAAATTAAAGTCTTTAGGGTATTATTGTCGTCTAGAGAATCCTTCTTTAACTGGTGGAAGTTTAAGGATTTCTAGTAAAGAACTTATGACTTATCATTCTCGACCTATAGTAGATAATGAGCCATGGTTTCCATCTCGAACTCATGATTGGGTTCTCTTATCTGATAAAACTTATGGTAAGGTAATATTTCAATCTCCAGAACAAATCATTGTGAAGCTTATTGGTGGAGCATTAAAACATTTTAAGGTTGATGCCTTCTTAAATTTAAATCCATTAAATTTATCCAACGGCTATGGGATAGAACAAGTTATTGGTGTTGATTATCAACATCAAGCCCCACTTTTAAATGAGGTTGTTCCAAGGTTTAAAAAGAGAGTTCAAGAATATTTAAAAGATGAACTAAAGGGTGAATATAAATTTATAAAAGAGTTCTTAGTCGATTACAAAAATGCTGGAGCTAGCTCTTTAGATATTAGATTTTTTCTTGTTTGTGAAGGAAATCTGGGTAGCAAAAAGCAAGTTCTTGAACGAAAAATTCAGATGGGCTTTGTAGACGTATGTAATGAATTTGGATATATAATACCTTTCCAGCAAGTGACTCTACATATGGCAGAGTCAGGACATATGCCTAAAGAATAATGACGGATAATAATCAAGCAAAACAAATTCAATTAAAGCGCAACTTAGAGAGTAACTTTAACTTTGATTTGTCTGAGTATGCACAATATTTAGATACTGAAAGTGAGTTCTTTAAATTTTTGCAACAAAAACTTGCTGAGCGTATTAAGTTCTTTATAAGAACAGATTTAGATAAATTACTCCAAGCGTTATATCGTATAGATGTGAGTGATAGATTATCTGATGAGGCTTTTGATCTTGGAGAAATAAACCAAGTTTCTATGAAGCTTGCGGAGTTAATTATCATAAGACAACTTCAAAAGTTAGAATACTCTCAAAACTTCTATAAAACTAAGTGAAATTGCCCCAAATCAACCAAAATCAAGGGGACATAATGCTCTCAAATATGTATGATTCTAGTCAATTATATTTATTTTGAGGTTTTATAATGAAACAAATTGAAAGTGTTGTAATTCGTTTTTCAGGTGATTCTGGTGACGGTATGCAGCTTACGGGGACTCAGTTCTCAAATACTTCTGCTTTAATGGGAAATGATATTTCTACTTTCCCAGACTTTCCTGCTGAAATTCGTGCTCCACAAGGAACTGTAGCAGGTGTATCTGGTTTTCAGGTTAACTTTGGTTCCCACGAAATCAATACACCAGGTGATCAACCAGATGTTTTGGTTGCTATGAATCCAGCTGCTTTAAAAGCAAATTATAAAGATCTCAAAAAAGGTGGAACATTAATTGTAAACAGTGACTCTTTTGATAAGCTTGGCTTTGATAAGGCCGGTTACGATAGCAATCCCTTAGATACACCAATGTTCGATGGCTATAATATTATAAGATCAAATATAACTAGTCAGACAAAAGAGGCATTAAAAGATATTGAACTTGATGTAAAAAGTAAGGCCCGTTGTAAAAATTTTTATGCTCTAGGTATGACATACTTTATGTACTCTAGGGATTTAGAGCCCACCAAAAAATGGATCAAAGATAAATTTAAAAATAGTGAGATTTTAGCTGATGCCAATATCATGGCACTTCAGGCTGGATTTAACTTTGCTGATACCATTGAAGCTATTGGTGATAGATATGTAGTAGAAGCGGCTAAAATTGAGCCGGGAACTTATAGACAAATTAATGGTAATACTGCACTTGCATGGGGGTTTATTTATGCAGCTGAAAATGCAAATCTTGAGTTATATCTTGGATCTTATCCTATTACGCCTGCGTCGGATATCTTACATGAGCTCAGCAAACATAAAAATTTCGGTGTTAAAACTTTTCAAGCCGAAGATGAGATCGCTGCAGTATGCTCGAGTTTAGGCGCTAGTTTCGGTGGCGCTCTTGCCATTACAACTTCATCAGGACCTGGTATTGCTTTGAAATCCGAAGCGGTAAATCTTGCTATGATGCTTGAGTTGCCAATGGTAATTATTAATGTCCAACGTGGTGGTCCTTCAACTGGTCTTCCAACTAAGACAGAACAATCAGATTTAAATATGGCCTTGCATGGTAGAAATGGCGAAAGTCCGTTGATCATTGTAGCCCCTAGTCACCCAAGTGACTGTTTCAATATGGCCTTTGAGGCCTCAAGACTTAGCATAGAGCATATGACACCTGTTATGCTTTTATCAGATGGTTATATAGCTAATGGTTCAGCTCCTTGGAAGTTACCTGATGTAGATAGTGAGTTTCCAAAAATCCAAACTCGTTTTGCAAAACCAGATGATTTTAAAGATGAGGCTTATCTGCCTTACAAACGCGATGCTGAGTCTCTTGTTAGAAGTTGGGCAGTTCCTGGAATGGAAAACTTAGCTCATAGAGTTGGAGGTTTAGAAAAAGAAGAAAACACTGGGAATGTTTCTTACGATCCTGAAAATCACGAAAATATGATTCGTATACGTCGAGAGAAAGTTGAAAAAGTTTCCAATAATATTCCAGAACAACAGCTTGAAGGAAAAGACTCTGGAGACCTTCTCATTGTCTCTTGGGGAGGAACATATGGGGCAACTCACCAAGCTGTAGCCAATGCAGTGGAAGAAGGTAAAAGTGTTAGTCTTATGCACTTAAAGTATATTCACCCTATGCCGAAAAACGTTGAATCAATTTTAAAGAGTTTTAAAAAGGTTCTAGTTTGTGAGCTAAATGACGGGCAAATGAAAAACTTACTAAATTCAACTTATGAATGTGGGGCTATTGGATATACAAAAATGCAAGGTAAGCCATTTCAAATTAGAGAACTGACACAAATAATCGATAAAACACTAGAAGAGATTTAATATGAGTGAAAATGTAAAACTAACTAAGAAGAATTTTTCTAATG
>CAXGOD010000137.1:0-6172 GCA_964011245.1 uncultured Bacteriovoracaceae bacterium
CCATTACTAGAGGAGCAACTGCTATCTCACGTGCAGGTGGCGCTACTACGAAGTTTATCTATCAAACAATGCTTAGAACTCCTGTTTTTGAATTTAAAAATATGATTCAAGCAGAATCATTTACTCAATGGGTTCAATCTAACTTTGACAAGATTCGAGATGAAACTAAAAAAGTTTCAAACTTCTCTAACCTTTATTCATTAGAGCCACTTCTGTTTGGTAAAACTGTCTGGATAAAATTTAATTTTCGTACCGGAGATGCTAGTGGACAAAATATGACTACATCTTGTACCAATCATGCATGTAAGTGGATATTAGAAGAGATAGAAAGAAACAAGGAATATGAATTAGAATTTCATATCATTGAAGGTAATGTAAGTTCGGATAAAAAGACATCTTTTCAATCAATGCTCCAAGGTAGGGGGATTAGAGTACAATCGGAGGTTTTTTTACCTAATTCTGTCATTGAAGAAGTGCTCAAAGTCACACCAGAGGCTCTCGTAAAATCATATAACATTCTTAACAAAGCCGGTCAGCTCATTGGTATGCAGACAATGAATATTAATGTTGCAAATGTTATTGGTGCCATTTTTACAGCTACAGGCCAAGATATTGCTAGTGTTCATGAATCTTCTCTAGGACACTTTGATTTAAGACGTGAGGAAGATGGAGTTTATGCTAGACTTCTCCTTCCTTCTCTTACCATAGGGACAATAGGTGGCGGAACAAACCTTCCTTATCAAAAAGAAATGCTCGAGATCATGGACTGTGCTGGAACTGGAAAGATTGAAAGATTTGCAGAAATAATTTGTGCCTTTGCGATGGGACTAGACTTATCTACTTTATCAGCTATTGCTGCTGGGCATTTTGCTCGCGCCCATGACAAACTGGGACGAAATAGACCTGTAAAATGGTTAACTTTTGATGAAATTAGTAAACCATTTTTTCAACAGAACTTTAACTTTTGTGAAAATAATAACACTCTTGTGGAGAGCTATGTTCTTAAAGAATTTAAAATGGGCTCTAGTATCATCACTGAACTCACGGCTAGAAATATCACTAAAACGGTTGGTTTATTTCCTTTTAGATTAGTGTATACAAATGCTAAAGATGCAGAAGATATCTATTTCAAAGACATTATGTTAAAGGTAAAACCACTTGGTAGTGAAGTCGTGTTAATGCTAAACACTTTGGCAAGTATGTGTGACTCCACTCTTGCTGGTCAGTTTAATAAATTTAAAGACCAAATTGGATTTTCTGACACCCATCACAAAGAACTCGCTCTTTACAATAAATTTTCCCAAACGAAACAGAAAAAATATTTTCCAAAGTTTTATGGAAGTTATGAAAATAAGGAAAGAGAAATATATATTTGTGCCATGGAGCTTATGCAAGACATGGAACTAATGAATACGGCTGCTGATACTACTCATTGGAGTAAAGAAAAAATTAAAATCGCTATCGACGGACTCGCTGACATTCAGAGTCTTTACTACGAGAATACTGATTCGATAAGCAAAGAGAGTTGGATGGGTCATACACCAAGTGCGATTTCAAGAATTGAAAAGATTCCTCTTTGGGAGGCTCTTGCTAAAAATGCACGCTTAGAACATAATGATTTTGTTCTTAATAAACATTTAGACTTATTTCTAAAGCACATTGATGATCTAACTCGCTGGTGGAGTGAAATTGATAATTTGCCCAAAACACTTATTCATAATGACTTTAATCCTAGAAATCTTGCTCTTAGAAAAACTGTAGATGGTTTGCAACTATGTGTTTACGACTTGGAATTATCAACTGTCCATATTCCACAACGTGACTTAGCTGAATTTTTATCCTTTGTTCTTAAAAGTGACTGTTCTTTTGAAGAAATGGAAGAGTATGTCGATTATCACAGAGTGCGTTTAGAAAAATATACCAAAAAGAAGATAGATAAGACTCAGTGGCATAGAGGATTTAAGCTTGCCATTTTTGACTATGTTGTCGACAGAGTACTTATGTACTTAATGGCGCATACTTTTAGACACTATAAGTTCATGGAAAGGGTCTTTAACACTTCCATGCATATGATTGAACTAGCAAAAAAGATTAAAAAATGATTTTAGACCATAATAGAAGTATTCAAGTTACAGACTCAAATATTGTTGGTGGAAAGGCACGGAATCTTGCAAAAATGAAACAAGATGGTATTCCTATTCCGGAATGGATAGTTGTTACAACAAACGCTTTCAAAGACTTTTTAAAAAAGAATCAACTAGACTTTAATAATCTATCTCTAGAATCATTTCGAAATGATAGATCAGCATTAAAAGATAAACTTACCTCTATTCAAGCAGCTATTCTAGAGTCGCCTTTTCATGACTCATTTCTACAAAATTTTAAGGAAGAAACTTCAAAACTACATAATTTTGAAAACACCTTTTATGCTGTTCGCTCATCTGTAGTAGATGAAGATTCAGGACATGCCTCTTTTGCAGGACAAATGGACTCTTTTTTATTTCAAAAGGGTAACGACTCAATTCTAAATAGTATAAAAAAGTGCTACGCAAGTGCTTTTAACGAAAGGGCCATCCTTTATAGATTAGAGAAGAAGATTTCCTTAGAAAATATAATGGCCTCCGTTATCATTCAAAAGATGGTTAATTCTGAAGTTTCCGGAGTTCTGTTCACGGCTAATCCTATTAATGGAAATTTAAAACAATGTTTAGTCTCTGCTACTTTTGGTCTAGGAGAAGGTATCGTCTCAGGCGAGTGCCAGACAGATGAATTTCATGTTGATCATGGCTCATATCAAATAGAGAAGATAATAAATGATAAAGACTACAAAGTTGTCTTTGATACAAAAAATAACCGAGGTGTTGAGAAAGTAGAAATCTCTGATGGCCAAAAAAACATTCAATCCTTAAGTGATGAAAAACTAAAACAGCTTTGTGAGCTCTCAATTAAGTTAGCTGATTTATATTCACAACCACAAGACATCGAGTGGGCTTACACTGGAGACAAACTCTACATACTGCAAACAAGACCCATAACAAGTCTTGCTCCACCTTTGAATCAAGATGGTAATTCTATAGTTTTTGATAATTCAAATATTCAAGAAAGTTACTGTGGTGTAACAACTCCTCTAACCTTCAGTTTTGCACGTGGAGCTTATGCTACTGTTTACGAACAAACCATGCGGACTATGGGTATTAAGGCAAATGTTATTCAAGCACATAATGACATGCTCAACAACATGCTTGGTTTAATTAAAGGGCGAATTTATTATAATATTAACAACTGGTATAAAGGACTTTTGCTCCTTCCTTCATTTAAAACAAATAAAGATGATATGGAAAGAATGATGGGACTACAAGACCCTGTCGAGTTTGTAGAAAATACAGAGTTATCCTTAAATGAAAAAATCAAAAAGATACCTTCTCTTTTAATCACTCTTATTAGACTTCTAAGGGCTTTTTCAAAACTTGATAATCTAGTTATTAATTTTCTCGAATCTTTTACTATTAATTATAGATCCATTAAGAGAAATGAACTTCATAAGAAGTCCTTTACTGAATTAATTAAAACGACTGAATATCTTCAAAATAATGTTCTTTTAAAATGGGAAACTCCAATTATTAATGATTTCTTTGTCATGATGATGAATGGAAAGGTTCATCGCTGGTTAAATAGTATTGAGTTAGAGAATCCATCACTCTATCAAAACAATCTACTCTCAGGAGAAGAAGGTATTGAAAGTACAGAACCCACAAAAGTTCTCTTACGACTCACACAAATTGTTCGCGATATTCCCAAATTGACAAGACTTTTTGAGACAACTTCTAATCAAGATCTTCTTGGGGCTACTAAAAACAGTTTCCCTATTTTTCATAATAAATGCTTAGACTATATCGAATTATATGGGGATCGTTGCATGGGGGAATTAAAACTTGAAACAATCACTCTAAGAACCGAACCGGCTTTTATCTTTGCTGTCATAAAGAACTATATAAAGCAAACTCATCTTTCTGAAAATAATCTATCTTCAAAAGAAAAAGAGCTGCGAAGCAGTAGTGAGGAAAAAGTCTTTAACCTTATAAAGAAAAAACATGGATCACGAAAATTAAAAAAGTTTAAAAAAGATTTAAATAAGCTAAGAGCGGCAGTTAAAAACAGAGAAAACATGCGACTCTCTAGAACGAGATTATTTGGTCTATTTCGAGATATTTATCTTTCCATAGGTCAACAAATGTCCCTCTATGGGTTTCTTAACGAACCTAGAGATATATTTTACTTAACAGTGGATGAAATTAAAGCTCTCTACACTGGTGTTAGTGTCCAGAAAAACTTAAAACCACTAGTCTGCGCTAGACGAGATGAATTTTCACAATATGAATTAGAGGATATACCACATCATTTCACTACTAACGGATTTGTCTATTATTTAAACGAATATAAATATAAAGATGATGAAGAAGTACAACTGGATACTGATCAATTAACAGGAACTGGCTGTTATCCAGGTATTGTTGAAAATCACATAAAACTTATCTTCACTCCAGATGATGAATTGGATCTAAATGGACAGATTCTATGCACCGTCAGAACAGATCCAGGATGGGCTCCTTTATTTCCAACAGCTGGAGGAATTCTCGTTGAGCGAGGTTCTACACTATCTCACTCAGCTGTTGTCGCTCGAGAATTAGGAATACCAGCTATTGTAGGAATAAAAGGCCTAACTACAATTTTAAAAAACAATGAAAAAGTAAAAATGGATGGCGCTAAAGGAACGATTAAAAGACTATGATTATACCTAATGATTTTTTTGAATTACCTACAAGTATTTATAAAGATGATCTTTTTTATTTTGGCGAATCCAAAGAGTTCATTAATTCTTTAATAAAAAATCATCAGGAAAAAGCCAATATCCATATTGAGTTTAATAAAAGCTCGAGGGCTGTTGGTTTTATTTACAATGACTCACCTAAAGTGGCATACTTCGGATTCTTTGAAACTCTAAATGATTCTGAAGGCTGCAAAGAGCTTTTTCAAAATCTTGAAAAATGGGCAAAAAAGCATAATGCTACAAAACTAATCGGTCCGATCGATTTTTCTACATTCTTTCGCTATAGAATTAGGCTTAACCATTTTGAGAATACACCCTTCACAGGTGAACCATATAATAAACCTTACTACCCCGCACTCCTAGAAGAAAATGGCTATTCACACCAACAATTATATAGAACATATAAGAATCATAATCTTACTGATGAATTCCATAACTATATAGCAAAAAAAGACTCTCAAATAAAACAAAGTAATGAACTAAGTGAATTTAAAATAATACCTCTTACAGAAGAATTATGGATGAAGTATCTTCCACATTTTTTTACTTTTATCGATGGCGCTTTTAAACTAAACCATTACTATTACCCAATTGATCAAGATTTTTTCTTTAAAGTTTATGGACACAATTTTGCAAAAAGACTTTGTCCTAAAACGAGTAAAATTGTATTAGATCCAGAAAATAACATCGCCGCTTTTATGGCAAATTTTCCCGATTATTCGGAAATTATTTTTGATCAACCTGATTATTCATATGAAAAGGATTATAAAAATATAAAACTTAGATCCCTTCTTATCAAATCGGTTGGTGTTCACCCCAAATACCGCAGCATGAATCTCTTTAACTATATGCTAGCCGATATGCCAAAAATTATCGCTAGAAACTATTCAGAGGTTAGGGCCTGTTTAGTTCAAGTAGGTGGCATCACTGAAAAGTATACCAGTACATTTCATTCGAAAAACCCAACAGAATATGCAGTTTTTGCTAAAAACTTTAATGAAAAAGAATGATTTAGAAAAATTAGCAACACAAGCAATGCCTTATGGTAAGCATCAAGGAACACTACTTATTGATCTGCCAGAACATTATATTGTCTGGTATCAAAGCAAAGGGCTGCCTTCAGGTGAACTAGGAAGACTATTAGGTCTCTTATATGAAATCAAACTAAACGGGTTAGAGTATCTTGTTCGTCCCTTAAAATAACATCCAGGCAAAAAAAAAGCCCTAATCTTTCGAAAAGGGCTTTAAAGTGTTGAAACTTAGGTCATCTCAACGTCACAAATAAATTAGATGGTCGGGGTGAGAGGATTCGAACCTCCGACCCCCTGTTCCCAAAACAGGTGC
>CAXGOD010000138.1:0-6166 GCA_964011245.1 uncultured Bacteriovoracaceae bacterium
GGAGATACTCCATACGTTGTAGACTATGTTCTTCCAACTGATGGATACTACTTATAATATTTACCCTGAATACAACACAGAATGTGATATTCCAGCTCGTGCAGTGGGTACTGATTGTATAACGGCCGGTGTATGGTCTAATCCTGGTGGTGCTGGTACATGCGGGGCCCCCTATGGAGCAAGAACATCAGAAGATGATTGTATAGCAACCGGAAACGAAGTTGAAGTTGCTTACTGTGGAACAGGTAATGACGCTGGAACTGGTTATGATAATCAAGTTATTATGTCTAATGCAGACCCAGCAGAAACAGATTGTGGCGGTTCCGTTTATAATTGTCTTGATGGTCCGGCAATTGAGCATTTATCTGATGCTAAATATAGTGGAGAAATTTTTGAGAATAAAGAACTAGATTCATTTACTAAAGAGTGGGAGATTGCATCTTCAATTTCATCTGATAGAGGATCAAATAGATATATCGCAAATTACTCTAGAATTTGTTCAAATAACCAAACAAAGGGAACTTATTATAATAATGTATTAACATCCGCGACAGGTCTTATTGGATCTGAAGTAGAGACTCATACACCGAGTCCTAAGAGTCCTTATGACGCAACAGACGAAACTCAGGTTTATCAAAAAGAGTATGTTGATTTTAATAATGACGGAAATAATGACTATACTGTTTATGCTGATCATCCATTTTTAGGCGTAACAGAGTACAACTCTAGGGCCAGAACTACAGTAATGCCATACTATGCATTCAATTGTTTAGATAAGGCAAGGGATGTAAAAGCTCAAATACGTTTATATATTAGAGAATGGGATAGAATGTTTGATGAAGATGAAGCGAAAATGGAGTACGTAAGTGATTTCGATGATCCGACTTCTAGTACTAGATTAATAGATAATGATAACTACTATGATGATGATCACCCATGGAATGACTTTCAAGACTGGGATGATTTCTTAGACTCTAAATTCACTGGTGACAAATGTGGTAGCTTAGTTAATGAAACAAACCCAGGGCAATGTTTTAAAGAGACTACAGATACTGAAGTGGCTTGTACTGGTGGTACAAAAATGTGGATTGATAAAAAAGTTAAGTGTTTTGATTATAATGCTGGTTCAGTTCAAACCGGTAAAGCCGCTTGTGAAGCTGAAGCAACTGATCAAATGTGGATTTATGGAATTACTGCACAAAGCTTTTTTTATAACTTCCCATGGGGATCAATATAAATAGTAGACTAAAAAACTTTTAAGCTTAAATAATCTCATAAAACAGCATACAATATTAGTATGCTGTTTTCGTTTTTAAAGATCATTTTATTATTATTTATGGCAACAACTGCGCAAGCTGCTCAATGGGCCAAGGTAACAAGTGATAAAGCTGTTATCTATGCGGATCAGCAAAGAATTGCGCCTATTGGTTTCATCAAAAAAGGTAAAAAAATTAGGGTTGGTGAAGTAGTAAGAAATAATGGAACAGTCTTACCTATAGCAGTTCAAGGTAAAGTTGCCTATATCAATATAGAAGATCTCGATATAAGTTACTCACAAAAAGTTTTAGATTCACCGGCACAGAGACTAGCTCAAAAGGCCAAAGAAAAATCACACGAGAATCGTTTTGCTCTAACCTATAATGGTATGGCCACGACTTTAAATACATCGGAGGGTGATGAAAGTGTTCTTCTTAATGGTGGAGGAGTTAGAGGATATATCATTGATTTAAAAAAGAGAAAAACTTGGCGAATGAGTTTAGATTTTGTCACAACCACAATTAATAGTTATGGCCTAGATATCTCTTCTTTAACCGCTGAGTTTGCTAAAAATATAATACAAACAGGTCCTTATGACTTTCACGTATATGCAGGAGCTTCTGTCATTCCATACGCTCAGTTTAGTAGAGAAGATGATTTTAAACAAAATGGGTATGGAGCCGGTGTAAGTGCAGGTTTAGAGATGATCTTCAAGTTTAATGATACTATAGGCCTTCACTTTGATGGTAACTACCAGTACAACCAATTATACTTTCCTCTTCGAGATGAAGTTCTTGATGATCTAGGTATCACAGAGTTTGAGCCTTCTTTACACGGATTTAAATTCTCAGCAGCGATTTCATTTAATTATCTTTAAGCGTAGATATAGATAAAGTCTAAAATTTCAATTCTTGGGATAATAAAACTTCTAATGAACTTGATTGCCATAGGCTTCATCTTACTTTCTTTAATATAAATATTTTTCAATTTATCGTTTTGAATTTTTTCAAGTAATGAATCGTCGTGACCAAAACCTAAGATCTTATTCAAGCGTAAGATAAAGAGTAGACGATGATCGTTAAGATAGCTTGGAAGCTTACCTTCTAGAGCAATAAATTCATGATAGATATACCCCAGGTCTTTATTAGAAGCCTCATGTATATACTGCCAGACTTGGAAAAAAAATTGAGCGATATATTCTTCCGGGTAACCTTTAAAGTACTCGATGGCCATTTGTAAGCTGTGATAAGCACTCTCTATATGTCCGTTATCCATATCAGATTGGGATCTAGCTAAAAACTGCTGCCCCTTTAAATAGTTTGGATCTAGTTTTTGTTTTTTAGACTTTTGAGTTTGAGATATATTATCGAATAAGTTCGTGATCTTAATATAGTCTTTGGTAAAAATCTTAGGAGCAACTCCTGGTATAATATATGATTCAAAAGTCTTATTATTAAAAGTGATACACTGTATAGAACTTGGTGTTATTGGTGGAAGCTTCCAATCTTTTGCCGTATCAGCTATTTTGGGTTTAAGCGTTCCTATGGTTTTTAAAACTTCTAACGATGTATCTTTTGCTTCATGATTAAACTTTTTAATTCTCTCTTTTACTATTTGTCGTCTCATAAGACATTGATCTAAATTTCCAAATGGTTGTAGGTCTTCTCCATCAGCATTTTTAATTAGAGGCCTATTATTAAAGTAGAGATACTTATGCTCACTCATTTCAAATTTTTGTTGATAAACTTCACTGCCTTTAATATCAAAACTTGCTACATTTCCATTTTGATCACTACAATAGATTCCCCAGTAAGCAATACTTGGGTGAGACTTTAAATACTTTTTTACCTCAGCGACATTGGTACAGTAGGAAGCAATTTGATACATGATAGAGAAAATTGAGTCACCATTGGTATCAAAGTAGTCTCCATGCTTATAGTGAAGAGCAAGGGTTAAACCTTTTTCATTAATGGTTGAAAGAGAAGGAAATGGCATTCCAACAGTAGAGTGAGTAAAAGATTTTAATCGATTTTTAAACTCATAACTAATACATCTTTCATATTCTTCAAAAGGCCCAGCTATAGCATAATCTAAAATTCTTCCGTGAACGATTCCACCATTATTAGGATCATTAACAAAAAGGCTTGAACATCCTGGTATAATCCCAAGTAAATTAGGCAACCATTTATTAAATGATGCCACAATCTCTGGTAAGAGTAACATATAGTAAACATCTTCAATAGGGCGTTCTAGTCCATCAGCGTAGGCCTGAAGCTCTTTATGGAGGGATATAGACTTCTGTTTACCTAATTTAGCACTAATTTCTGTAACTGTTTTAAGCACTTTGGCAGCGTATTGGCTTCTAGCACATAGCTTTGAGATCTGATCATACATCTGGGCATGGCCATTTTTGTCCCTTCGCCCAAGTGAGTAAAAGTTTTCTTCAGGATTTCCGAAAAGATGAATGTGAGGAATATGTAAATCACTCATAGGACTTTAGTTTAATACACCTGGAGAGTACATGAAACAAACTTTTTTAGATAATCAAACAATTATTTTAGCCTGTCTAATCTTGTCAGTTTTTAGAATCTATTTAGAGGTTATAAAATTTAACTTTGCTGAACTTCCTATAACGAAGTCAATGCCGCAAAAAGCCGGTAAGACGGTTCATAAGTGGGGATTCTACATGAGTGTTGGGTACTTTGTACTTTTTGCTCCAGAATTTTTAATGGCCTAAGCAATATAGTAATTGATTGAGTCTCTATGATCTTGAACAAATTTTAGGCGGTATTCTTCTTTAGTTAATCGCTCATAATCTTCAGTTGTGCATCTAATATGAATATCCATTTGAAAATCTTTAATTTGTTTTCTTTGTTCACCTAATTGATAGAATTTAGATAAAAACTGAGATGTTTGTTTAGAGGTTAATCTAAAAGCATGTTCTTTTTTAACTAGATTCCAAATTTTCCACGGATCAGTTTTGTCTTCTAAAATTGCCGCTAATGTTGCATAGATGAAAACATCTGATTCAAAACCATCTCCCATAAGAATTAAATGATTTGGGATTCCTGTCATTAGAATAATATTTACTAATTGATTGAGCTTATAGAAACCTTGGTTCTTTAAATCCTTAGGAGTTAGAACCCCTTCGCTTAAAGAAAAAATATTTCTATAGTCTTTTAAAAAGATATTTCCTGCATAGATTTGGTTTTGGTAGAGCCAGTCACGAATCGCCTTTTCATAAAAGTGAGGAGAGGCAGAAAGAATAAAGGGCTGAAAGCCTTCATCCGTTTTGGATTTAAATAGATCAACTGATTCTTTAATCGTTGGAAAATGTCCAAGAGGTTTTCTAAGAGAATTATAAATCTCTTTGGTTGTTGAAAATTTAGTGTCACAAAGAGTTTTATCGAAATCAGAGATGATGATTCTTTTGGGATTTTGAATATCTAGTGGGATATAGGTACCGAGTAATAATTGAAGTCCAGGATGGTAAGAAACCTCATAAACCTGAAAAGCTGTGATTAATTGTTCATTAACTTTTGCTGGAATCTTTAGATCAAAGTTTCCAAAGCTATCTGACTCATATTCGCGAATAAAGACCTCTTCATGGAAATCATTTAGTCCCACAAGTTTGATTTTATACTCATCAGAAGCAATAAGAGCGATACTCTGGATAGGGCTTGTGGCCTTGGCACTTTCGCTATTATCAGTCCCTCGTGAGAGTGGAGTATAGGAGTCAGTGACTGATACTTGGATAGAAAGCTGATTATCACTACGAATTGCTTGAAAACTTGCTAAATATGGACGTTTACTCATATATATATGATAACTTAAGCTTGAAAAAATGCTACTTGGAATTTAGGATAAAGAAGAATTATTTTAATACAGCGGAGAACAAATGCTAGAGATGACATTAACAGTAAATGGAAGAGTCCAAGGCGTAGGTTACCGCTATAGTATTATTGAATATATTGAAAATAACCAATTGATGGTTAGAGGCCATATCTATAATAAACCAAATGGTACGGTTGAAATCGTAGCACAGGGTGACATCGAAACCTTAAAAGAATTACGTCGCTTTGCAGTAATTGGAAGTGATAATAGTGTAGTCAGAGATATTGAAGAAGCAATATCTGAATTAACTGAATACACTTACGATAGTTTCGATATTAAATACTAAGAAAAGATCCTTTCTGATCATTTACTACTGATCCACAGATAAAAGCTTTTTCATCATTTTGAGCTAAACTCTCAATCACTTGGTCTGGTTTATCAGTGACAACTGCCATACCTATACCCATATTAAAAGTTTTATAAAGCTCATCGTTTGTTAAGCCTGAGCGCTCAGAAATTATAGAGATCTCTTCTGGAATCAATTCATTCTTAGGAACATTGGTCATTTTATAACCAAAGTCTGGATTAATTCTCGCAATATTATGAATTCCACCACCAGTAATATTAGCAAGGCCTTTAATATTCCCTTTAAATTTTTTAAGTAGCTCCATCACGGGTTTTACATAGATTCGTGTAGGAGTCAGACATTTTTCTTTTAATGCTGTTTCATCATCTTTAATAAGTGCTCGAACTAAAGAGTATCCATTTGAGTGAAAGCCACTTGAAGAAATGGCCACTATTGAATCTCCGCTTTTTACTTTGGAGCCATCAATTAAGTTATTTGTGAAAACTTCACCAACACTAAAGCCAGCAAGGTCATAATGTTTGTCAGCATACATCCCCGGCATCTCAGCTGTTTCTCCACCTATAAGGACAGCATTAGATTGTTTACAACCTTCAACAATACCTTTGACGATATTTGTGCTGGTATCAACATCAAGTTTACCTGAAGCTAAATAGTCTAAGAAAAATAGGGGACGAGCGCCAGTACAAATAAGATCATTCACACACATGG
>CAXGOD010000139.1:0-6127 GCA_964011245.1 uncultured Bacteriovoracaceae bacterium
CATCTCTATATTACTACCGCAAATGATAACTTTTGGGTCTTCGTATTCTTTTTGTCCCGATAAATAAGAGTTTGTTTTGGTAAAGGTACTGAACTCAACAAATGGTAACTGAATAGTAAAACAGGCTCCATTTTCATTATCATTGAGAAAAATATTTCCAAAGAAAGATTCAATTATTTTCTGTGAGATAGAGAGACCTAAACCAGTCCCCTCTCCTAATTCTTTTGAAGTATAAAACATATCAAAAAGCTTTTCTTTTGACTCTTTGTTAACACCATGGCCGTTATCGCTAATCTTAAAACAACTGTATTGTTCTTCTAAATCACAAAAGACTTCAATTTTAATTTTAGGTTTTTTTATATTTACAAGAGCATCAATAGAGTTCTTTATTAAATTGATAATTACTTGCTGAATTTTTATTTCATTTGCAAGAACAAGCTGATCATCTTTAACATCAACTTCAATTGTGACATTGCCTAGAATATTTAGCTCTTTAATAAACTTTATTGAATCTATTATTACTTTTTCAATAGAGATGACAGAAAGTTCTTCTTCTTGGTTCTTAACAAAGGATTGCATATTCAAGATAATTTTATTTACTCGTTGGAATTCTTTTTCAACATCTAAGACATTTTTCTTTATACTATTGATATCTTTTTTAATTAAACTTTCGTTAAGTCTAAATATTCTATCTGCAATGATCGTCATAGGATTACTAATCTCATGTCCAATGCCTGCAATTAGCTCACCTAGTGCCGTAAGCTTATCTGCCATCATAATTTGCTCATGGTTTTCTTTTAGTTGAACAATCTGTGATTTATATTTTTCATGTAATTGTTTTTCAATCGACATGTCCCAAATATGAATTAAAACATCATCTCCAACAGGAATCATCTTAAGTACTACAGTTAACTTTGAGTCAGTATCCTCTGGTAAAGAAATTTCAATCTCCCTAGAAATAACAGGAGCATTTACTTTGTAAACTTGATCTAAGTTATTTTTGATGTTTTCATCGCTGCAAACTAGCAAATCCTCAATAAACTCTAATTTCTTTAATTTTCTAGGAGGTTGTTTAAAGTAAGTAGAGCATATATGATTAAAATACTTAATCTTCTGATTTTTATCTACTGTAATAACAGGATTTAATAAATGGTCTAAAATTGTAAAATCCATAATATCCCTAAATATTTTTTAAAAAGTTAAAGTATTGTGCTTCAATATCGTCAAATTCCATTTCATTTCCATCAGCATTTTTAATTACCGGTGCTTTATTATCTTTAACATCTGAAGGAGCTATTAATTTTTTAACTTCTGTATCAGTCGATTCATCGTAGTATGGTGCATAAAAAGATTCTATGACACCACCTTTTTTCACAAAACCTTTAACGATATTCATTTGTTCAACTATGACTTGAGGGCATTTTCTATAGATAAGCTTTATCTTTGGATCTAGCTGCTCTTGATATTTAATCCATTCTCTTATTCCACAAGAGTTAATAAAGTTTACTAATTCTAAATCCAATATGACTTCGGCTTTAGTTAATCCCACCATTGGGCCAAAATCACTATCTTCATCAATCGACCCAGTAAAAGAAACGATATCTTTATTGTCTTCTTTTTCAATTTTTATTTGTAATTGATTACTCACAGTCTGCTCTCCTAAAGTTCTTCATAGATATGAAGAGAACTTTGTTTTCTCTTATATTCTTTTAGTCTTTTATATTTATTAATTATAGATTTTACTTTAGTCCCTTTTCCACTATCTATTTCGAAAATAAGCTTATCACTTGCTCCTAAGATCATAAACAATCCAAGCCCTGCTCCTTCATTTTTTTCTTCATAGGTTTTTTCTACAAAGGCCCTTTTTAAACTTGATAAAACTGAAGAACTTGTTAGGCTTCCAATTCTATCCTTCACTTCTATCTCAAAGTATTTATCATTAGACTTAAATATTAATTCTACAAAATTATCCTTTACCCCTTTTCTTTGTTCTATTAATGCATTTTGTACAAGTTCAACGGCAATTGTTTGTAAATATCTTGATAGTTCATTAAATTGGTTTACTAAGGAAATTTTTTTTATTTTTTGATCAATAAGATTAATGACTTCTGAGACAGTTTCATCTTTAAACATTACTTTAAAGATCTCTTGTGCATTAGCTATTTCATGAAACTCAAGTTGATCTTTCGAAATTTTATTCTTGAGGGGAACAAAATGTTTTAGCTCATCGCCTTCTGACCATTTGATTATAGCTTTTTCAATTGTATCAGCATAGATTACACAATGAGCATCATTATCCCATGTATAAGTGAAATCAAAATTTTTAAATGTACTTTGAAGTTCACTTTGATCTAGAGAATCCGGGATTATCACCTTATAACTCATAATAACTGAACACCTACTAATGTGATGTCATCCCCCTGCGGAGCTGATCCAAAATATGTATTGGCTTCACTTTGAGTGTTATCGACTAGGGCCTCAACACCCTTATTCGCATTTTTAACAAGTTGTTTATAAAAATTTCTTTTCCCCCACATTTTACCTTCAGTATTTTCCCCTTCAAGTAAACCATCAGTAAAAAGTATCAAAAGATCATTTTTATTTAGATTAGCTGTAGCTGTCGTATAAACCTCATACCTATCTTCACCTAGCCTTTTACCATTTGACTCCATAAGCGGCTCTAAGTTTTCTTTTGTAATTTCTTGTTGCTGATTCTTAATTATTAAAGGTGGATTATGAGAAGCATTAGAGTATTTAATATTACCATTTATTAAATCGATTATAGAAATAAAACCTGTGGCCATCATATCATTATGAATATCACATAAAGATTGATTAATAACGGCCAACATCTGATCTGGTGACTCAAGTAGCTGAGGATTTTCTTTTGCCATTAACTTTAAAGAAGACAGAGCATTATATGTCATGGCAGTCACTAATGCCGCAGGAGTTCCATGTCCTGTAGCATCAATCATAATAAGTACTAGTTTATTATCTTGCTGAAACTCTCCCCACCAATCACCACCACACTCAGTAGCGGGGTTATAAAAAGCTTTTAAGACAAATTCTTTTTTCGAAATATAATTTTCTGGGAAAAATGAATCCTGTACTAATTTTGCTGTTTGCATCTCAGACTCTAAACGATGTTTTTCCTTCATCTGTCCCATATAAGTGACAATAGAAGAGCTCATGTCATTAAACGAGTCTGCAAGTACGCCAAGCTCATCATTGTTTTTAAGTTCAACTTTATGATCAAAATCATTTTTTGCAAAAAGTTGACTTGCTCTAAATAGCTTGGCAATAGGATGAGTAAATATTTTTGAAAATAGCATAACTAAGAGTATTGATAACGAAATTATCAAAGCACCAAAATAAATAGATTTTTTCTTTAAAACACTACTTGCTTCATATGCCCTTTGTTCTTCGACCAAACTTAAAAGATAAAGTGAATCTGATATATTTGAATAAGATGTAATATAACGACTATTTTCAATATTTTGAATAAAAGTTCCTGTTGAAGCTCCAATTTTTTTCTGCTGATCTAAAAATAAATTAGAGCTATCTACCCCAGAAGTTGTTAAAAGATTCTTTCTCGTGAACCCATCTATTAGCATATAACGATACAGTACACTATTTTCAACATTCCTTTTAAGTATATCTGCATTGTAGACGGCAATATACATGCCAGTCGCTGTCGCCTTTACAGATAAAAAGTAGTCCTTTTCAAATTTTAGGAACTGATGTGTGAGTTTTGTATTGTTTTCTAAGGTTAGTATTTTTTTGGATATTTTCTCCCAATCTGAATGATACTTATCAAAATGGACTTGCCCCATAACTAACTGAGAGAGCTTACCTTTATAAACTCTTACAAAAGATAGTAGATCGGAGTTTCTATTAAATAAAGATTTTATGGAGTTTGTAGAATGAGATAAATCTACTAATAGATTTAGTTCATCTTTACTATTTATTATTACTTTTTTGAGGATTGCTGCTTTAGAGTCATTTTGAAGCTTAACCGATTCAAAAACATACGCAGACTTATCTTTTTCAAACAAATCTACTGCATAAAAAACATAAAAAGATATTGCTGCTCCAAGAACAACTATAAAAAAGCCCATTAGCTTAATTTGAATAGGTACTAAAACTTTCCTCATTTTCCGCCTGCCATGACAAGATAGAAATTAATCATTACAATATATTATAATACGTTTTTCTAAGGAATGACATCTTTATGCAACAACACTACCTGACCAAATCGTTCAATATTGTCACAATCTTTTTTTGTGTTGTTGTGCTATTTATTTCATCCAAGGAATTATTTTTCACCCCATTAAAGTTTTCAAAACATAATGCCTTTGCCGCTATAGGTAATATTCAAAATTTAAGAAACACGACTAAGGTTAAAAAATATCATCACTTTTCTTGGAATGACGCAGCAGTCAAAGGTATTTTAAATGAAAAAGACTTAATTTTTACACTCAAAGATTCTCAAGTTGAAATCACATTAAACCAAAACCTAATTACACTCTATGAAGAAACAATGATTCAATTAGAGTCCCATGATGAACTAGAAATCACTAAAGGCAATATTGAGTTCACACTTTCAAGCTCTGAACGACCTCTTAAGATTCTTTTAGGAAATAGAACATTTATTTTAAAATCTAATAAAGCAAAAGTAAAAATTAGTCATACACAAAATAATCAGGCTAGCATTGCTGTTACCGAAGGAGATTTGAGTCTTACATTGCCAGAAAACAATAAAACTATTGAAATTAAACCGGAACAAACTTTAACATTTACAGAAAAATCTTATAAAGTATCTACATCTAAATTACGCTGTCTTTACCCTATCAATGAAAAGATTGTATCTGAGCACCTAAACCATAGTGTTAAGTTTATTGGTTCACTTACTGAATTTGATAATGCTATTTTAAAAATCGCAACAGATATAGATTTTAATAATATTATATATCTTGATGATAGCTTCTCTGGAGAAGCGGAAAAAAAACTAAATCCAGGAAAGTACTTTTGGAAACTTGAAAATCTTAATATATCAAGCTCTGCTCATTCATTTGAATTATTTCTCCAAACCAAGCAAAATTTAAATCTGACCCCTATCACGGGGCATAATGAAATAACTTACATTAACTCAACGAAAGTTCAATTCAAATGGAAAAGTTTATACCAAGAAAATAATTATATTCTGCATATTTTTAACTCTGAGGGTGAAATCGTTTTTACAAAAGATGTAATCGGTAATTCCTTTGAGTGGGCAACAAAAAAGGAAGGAAACTTTTCTTGGGAAATAAAAGCAAAGACCCCATATTTTTTAGTTGATAATCGGAATCCAAACACTTTTACAATCATAAAAGAAGACTATACGAAAAAAGAAGCTTTGGTTATTGAGCTCACTAAACCTGATCAAGTTGTAGAATTTAAATGGAAGAAAAATAGAAAAGCAAACTATAGTCTTTTCGAATTATCAAGTGACTCAAATTTTGAGAATATTATTGTATCGAAAAAATTATTAGGATCAAATACTAAAATAAATTTTCCTAAGGTTGGTGTCTTCTATTGGAGATCTAAAGATATAGATCAATCCGGTAACAAATCATTTAATAGGCCTATTAAAGTTTTAATTAAACCCAGTCCACCTCCAACAAAGCCTAAGAAACTTCCAAGATTAAAACTACAAGTAAATGATTCAAAACAAAAAAGAATTATAGATTATTTCATATCCCTAGCATATGCAGATGCTGGAGGAATAGCAAAGCTAAACTGGCCAGTTTTAAGTGATGCTAAACTTTATGAGATTGAAATTTACTCTGATCCTAAATTAAAAAATAGAATAAAGAAAATAAATGTTAAACATTCTAAATATAAATGGAATGTTCCACGAACAGGTAAGTTTTACTGGCGTTATCGGTACAAAGACTTTTGGGGAAGGTTTTCGCCCTACTCAGATGCTTCAGAGCTTATTATTTCTAAGAAAAAAATCAAAAAAGTTACATCAAAGAAAAACATAACTAAAGGAAAGTCAGGCGAACTTATTGCACCAAAACTTATCATTAAAGAAGAAAAATCTAAAAAGGGACAATTATCTTTGTATTATAATCCAAGTTTAATT
>CAXGOD010000140.1:0-6120 GCA_964011245.1 uncultured Bacteriovoracaceae bacterium
GAATACCTCTATCAAGTTCATGACAGCCTTAAAGACATTATTGAAATAAAAGAAACTATAGATGAAATGTATATTGAACTTCATACAGATATGATTATTCACTATAGAGAGATCTCAAGTCGTACTCTAATTATTTTTGACCTGATTAGAAAGAAACTCACCTCAGAAGAAATTGATGACAATAATATTAAAGATGAATTTAATGAGCTACAGCAAGAGCTGAATGAGTATAGCAAAGCGCTTTTTAAAGTGATGCCTGATACTAATAGGAATGACACTGGAAACAATATGCACTTTATGACTTATTCACAAAGATTAAGAGATAAGCTTCACAATCTATTTGAGTTAATTAAGTAACTTAGATAATGAAATAATTACAAACTCTAAAGATTTTTTTCATCACTTTCCATTTTCAGGCTAAGAAAGGCCATCAATTAAAAATGAGGAATTATGAAAACTCTAATTATTGCCTTTGCTACAACTTTATCTCTATCTGCTTTTGCAACTGAGTATGAACCATTTATTGAATGCACTTCTTTTGGAACTACTGCGACTTTTATGGTGAATGATAATATGGATCAGAAGCTAATTGTGACTAATAAGTTCTTTGATAAGGTAGAAACAATTGTTGATGAAGAAGCTGAAATAACACCTTCAGAGATCGATGATGAAGGTTCTGTAATTAGAGATACTGCAACTAAAGGTAAGAGTGTAACTCTAGAAATATCAGAATCTATGTCTGGCTCACTTCAAATTAATAAGCCTGGTAAACAATTCCAATCTCAAGGCATGAATTGCCAGTATTTATAAGTAATTAGCACCCAGTAAAACTAAATCACTCAAGTTTATAAACTGATTTGCCGATTAGTCATCTATGATGAAAGTTAGTAAATTGACCAAAAAGTACGATGACAAGATTATCATCGATGACGTTTCTTTCGAGTTAGAACTAGGAAAGTTTATAACTCTTTTAGGCCAAAATGGAGCAGGTAAATCCACCTTCCTCCGTTTGATGTCTGGATTTGAACTTCCAGATGATGGCTCTGTTTATTACAAAAACGAAGAGCTAACCTCAACAAGCTTTTCTCACGTCCATGACCTTTGCTTTGTCCATGAAAATTTAAACTTTAAAGTTCCCTATATGATGAATGAATTTATCTCTATTTTTAAAGAGTCTATTCCTAACTGGGATCAGGAATTTTTTGATAAGATGTTATCAGATAGAAAAATCAAATTAGATAAAAACTTCCAAGAATACTCTCGTGGTCAAAAAATGCAAATCGGCTTAATGATGGCACTCGCTAGTAATGCCAAAGTATTGCTTCTTGATGAGATTACGTCGGTAATTGATGTTTATGGCAGAAAGTATTTCTTAGACTTGCTCGATCAGTATGTACAAAAAGGAAACACGGTTATTATTACGACCAACATTATTAGTGAAATTGAATTTTATACACAAAGACTTCTTATTTTAAAAGATGCAAAGATTCAGTTAAATGCATCAATCAATGATATCCCTCAACTATTCTTAAAACTTAGAAAAGTCGGTGATCAGAACCATGAAATATTTCATAATGATAAATGCATTTGGGCAGGAGTAAACTCCGATCGTTCTGTTTCTTATGTTGCCCCAGTTGAATTGGTAACCCAATATGAACTACCTGAGAATATATTCGATAAAAGAAGCTCTACTTTAGAGGATATTTTCATCTACTACTTTACTAAAGAAGCGCTGGAGGATGATCATGCAGACGCTGCGTAAATTATTTTTCAAAAAGTTTCTTAAAGAATGGGCCATTATTTCAGCTACAAGTTTTGTTGTGATGGCATTAATTTTAATTGGGCACAATAGTGTTCCACCATTAATCACTTTCATAGGACTTGGTTATATTGTCTTTGGGCCAATTACTCATGCAACGTTTACAAATAATGATTTTCAAGAAAATTTGGATTGGTTAATAAACTATCAATACAATAGAAAACAACTTATAAAATTTTACCTCTCAACTCAAACAATTAAACTTTTTCTTGTGACTTGTACCTACTCAGTATATTTTCTCGTCTTTGCCTTAGCACAGAAGGCGATCGAAGAAAGTTCGAAGATATCTGCAAAAGATAAAGGAATAGCCGCAGACTTCATAGAGTTCACGAGTAGTTGGGCCGGTATTTCAATTGTATATTTCATCTTCTTAGCTGCCATTTACGCTGTCTACTTTGCTAGTCTTTTCAAAGCCAACTCAGAAATTATTCGTAGGCATAATATTACTAAACAAACTAACAAAATTCATAATAACTTTGTAGATAGTATTAAGAATGTAAAAGAATGGGACTCAAGACATTATATAGTCGCTTTTTGGGTATCTGCTTCGTCCTTTATTCTTTTTGATATTGAACTAGAGGCACTCCACGCGCTAGTTTTTCTATCAGGTTTTGTGGGTTTTGCTTCTGTGCAGATTTTTAATCGTAAATTTAAAGTTTTCAGTCTAAATAAAGCAAGATCTTTCTCTTTTGCTCTTTGCCTACTCTTAGCTATACCTCATTTAGCATTCTATTTTGGAAGTATTTCAGATATCAATAATAGAAAGAAGAATTTAAATGCTAGAATTAGTTCATTAGAGTATATATCACCACATTACACTATAGGTTATAAAGTACTTGCAGGAATGTATAAGAAAGCTAAAACTTGCAAACAGTTTGGAAAACTAAGTTCATATGCAGGCGCAAAAGGATTAGAGCCAAAATTCTTCATACGTTCAAATATTGATTATTGTCAGTTCTATAACTCAGTTAGATATTACAACTTAAGAAGTAATTCAAATAAGTACACCCCACAGCTAATAGTTATGATTCAAAAATACATTCTTGATAATTCTCTTGAAGAGCATAAACAAATAAAACTTGCGGCCGCCTTATCCCACAAAAAAATGAGTAGGCGTTATGTTAATTCATTAATGGATAATGATAGTGTTTTTAAAAAGTACTTGGCACTTAAACTTGCAAAAAAATCATTTGGGTATAGAAAATATAAAACTTTCGTAAAGGCACATTACGAAGAGCTTCCAAACTCGATAAAGAAATTAGGATCAGTTAAGCGTGCAATTGCAAGCATATCAAGGGAAGTAAAAGACAAGAAGAAAAACAAAGACTATTTTAACTATGATAATTACTAAATAACAAATCCAAGCATAAAGTAGAAGCCTTTATGTGTGAAGTCTTTATAGTCCTGATAAATAAAGTCTACCCCGAAGATCATTGGTCTGTAGGGATACTTGAAGCCAACTTGATAAAATGGACCTAGCTCAGAGAAGTCATTTAAAAGCTCATCAGTCTCAGTCCTTTTTGTTTCTCCAATTTTGGCAACACTAAGTCCCGCAGCTACTCTAAAGTAATCAGCAAAATACAGAAAGCCACCAGCTTGGGTATGAAAGACGTCATAAGTATATTCACTTCCACCGTCAACAATGACATCACTCTCCGTGTGATAACTTCCCCCACTTATAATCGCTCCCCAATTATCATCAAAGAAAAGCTCAGACCTTAAAGATATCCCACTTCCGTGAGTGCGTTCTCCCTCATTATTAGTAAGGTTCGCCGTTCCAAATGTTAAAAAGAAATTATAATCGACAATGTTTAGAGCATAAGAGTTAAAGCTGATTAGAAGTAAAAAAATAGACAGAAACTTCACTACTCGACCTCTAAATTAAAAAGATCATCTAATTCAAACGTTTTTGTTCCTCGTTTAGCTTTCATCGCTTCAAAGACCATTTTCTTTGCAACATCCTTACCTTCAATTGCACGATACTTTTTAAGCCCTGGAACGTAAGTCAGAACACTAGCAGCGACAATCCCTACTTTCTCGCCAAGTCTAAAGTCTGGTCTTTCACCAACTAAGAGAGAAGGTCTATAAAAAGTTCTAGAAGCAAAATCTAGTGTCTTAACTTTTTGCTCTAAATCACCTTTCATTTGAAGGTAGGCATTTTTAGAGCTTTCATCAGCTCCAGGAGAGGAAACTAAATGGTAGTGATGAGTTCCATTCTTTTGCGCGATTTTTGCAATTTGGTATTGATAATCAACATCTACTACCTTTTGAGCTTCTATTGATCCAGCTTGTGATTTTGTAGTTCCCAAGCACGAAAAGAGGTATTCACCTTGAATAAGATCAGCATAGTTGTCGAGCTCCTCAAAATTAACTACATAGTTAATTACTTTTGGACTTTCAAAGTCATATTCACGACGAGTAAGAGTTATAATTTCACTTACTTCATCTTGTGCAGAAAGCTCTTTTACGACCTCTCTGCCTACAACTCCTGTTGCTCCAATAACTATTGCTGTTCTATTCATTTTATCCCTATAGGTTAAATTTAACCTTAATATCTGTATTGTCTTGTAACTTTTTATTCGGTGTAAAAATAAAAAGATCACGTTGTTTATTCAACGTTGATTTTACTTCTTTTTCATCGATAAATACTTTTGCAAAGCTAGTTGCTGGGATATTAATATTTAAAAAGAGTTTAGCCCCACTACTTAACTTTGAAACAAACTCCATTCCGATTTCTTCACAAATTGGAAAATGTAATCCTTTCGTCAATTTTACTAATTCTTTTAGTTTAACCAACTTCGTCCACTCTGATGTTGGACAAGCAGAACCTTGCTTAGGAGAAACTAAAGTAAAGCCCACAGATTTGAATGTACGTGCATATAAATCGGCAACAAAATCTGTCGTTGAATGTCCTGACTGATCATCTTCATCTGTAACATAAACTATCTGAAGCTTAGCTCCTTCTCTAATAAACTCTGATTCTTGTTGAATAACACTTAAAACATTATCAAATAGGTTTTCAGTCGCACTACCATATCTATCCCAAATATTAGTAATAGCAGCGTCAATTAACTTATAACGTTGAGGATTGTTAGAGTTGATATTTCCTTTTAAACCAAAGTAGTAGCTATTTGCTATATCTTCACTATCAGAAGTAATAATACCAATTCTCCAGTCAGCAGTAAGGTCAAGCTTCTTTAAAACTTTCTCAAGACCAGGTCTAATAACTTTCCCATGCGTATTCATGCTTCTACTGTTATCAACTACTAAAAGAATATCTACTTTATCAAAAGATACTTCAGATCCTTTGAAAGTAAGCTCAGCTACTCCCTTATCTGAAGCGAATAAATTAAATGATAGGATTAATAATGAAAGTGTTAAAAGCTTGTTTAACATGACTTCTCCTTGTCGTGTGGTGGTTAGGGTAATTTTGATAAATCCTATCCCATTGATTAAGGAATTTTAAGTAAAAAATTTTATGTAATTCCTTACACTTAGATTGTACTTTTGTATTATTTACAGCAACTTAACGCTTCGCAAAAACCTGTGTTATGAATTGTCATTAATATATTTGGAGAAAATATGAAAAAAGTAATCGCAATATCGCTTTTGGCCACTGCTATGTCTGTGCAAGCAGGAACTACAATTCAAAAAACTGTTTGTCCTTCTGTCAGCGAAGAGGCCCAAAACATAATTACAAATATTGAAACTTTAAGGTCTCAATTAAAAAAAGGACCTGAGTGTAAGTCTATCTCAGATAAAATTGGTGTCATCAACGATACAATTTCAAATGATAACTGGAAAAAATTTAAGGATATTTTAACTGGTGAATCAACGACTGCACTAGAAGGTGAAGAAATTGAAGAACTTGGGACATTAGCACAAACTGTATCAAATAGCTTAATGCAAACAATTGATCAGGTTAAAGGATCAAGCTGTGTCGATGATAAAGACAAGCCAACATTTTTAAGTACTCTATCTGGTGTAACTAAAGAAGTTTCAACTGTAGTAGGAAATGTTACAGGACCTTATGGTATGGCCATTTCTCTTGGTGGAAATATTCTAGCAAAAGCTATTGATGGTATCGATTCTTTTTTTTAAGGGTAAAAATCCTTTTAATTTTAATAGTCAAGATGAAGAGCTTTTATTTACTAATCAATTTTTAAAGAAATATTTATTACAAAAGCAAACTGACCTTGTTCAAAAGTGTCCAGAATGTGAAGCATACTCAATTGCCCAAAAATCTAAAAAAGGTGCTGATAGAATAATCAAGGAATCAAAGCTGACTTAAACATCCAAGA
>CAXGOD010000141.1:0-6056 GCA_964011245.1 uncultured Bacteriovoracaceae bacterium
TCGTTTGCTTAATTGATTTAATAAACTCTTCCTCACAATAGATATTTCCAGTCTGTGCAAAGCCATGACCCAATGAGAAAGCAAAAGATTCGATTGATTCCTTTTCATATATCTTGGAAGCTATATACTGACTTTTAATTCTTTGAACTTCATTTTCATTAAATCCACGTTTAACAACATCCTTAATAGCATTTTGAAAAGCCTTTAAAACTTCTTTTAAATTTTCCGTTGGAAACGCCATTTTTAGGAAATGAATTCCTCCTTTATTAAAAAACATTGTTGATCCACTAACTGCAGTTGCAATAGAGGTTTCAGTAACTAGTTTTTTATAAAGTGGAGATATTTCTCCGTAGGCCAAGCAGTTTATAGCAAGATCTTCAGCTGCTGCATCTATATCAATATACTTTGGTGCTTGTATCGCCATGGTAATTGTAGATTGGTTAACATGCTTATTATGAATATTAATTGTTGATTTGTCTTTTAATTGAAATTTAGGAAACGAACTTGTCTTTCCTTCTGGTACTTTGAAGCCTTCAATAATCTTACTTGTTTTGTCTTGATCTTTAATGTCACCGGCTACAACAAGCATGGAATTATTTAAATTATAAAACTTATTTCTAAAATCTTTTAATTGATCTTGCGTAAATCCCTTAATTGTCTTTTCAGTTCCTAAAATTTGATGTGCATATCCCTTAGTAAAAGATGTTTCTTGAACATTTTTAAAATTATATTGACTAGGGTTATCAAGTGCTCTTCTAAACTCTTCAAAAACGACTTGGCGTTCAGGAGTTATATCTCCTTCTAAAAATTGAGGGTTTGATACCATATCAAGAAGAATCTCTACTGTTTTGTTCAGGTTATTTGCTGGAGTATTGATATAGTAACAAGTGTAATCAAATGAAGTGAAAGCATTTACTTCGCCACCGTATGACTCGACCTCGTGGGCTATTTGAGCACCAGGTCTAGTAGGTGTTCCTTTGAAGAACATATGTTCAAGAAAGTGTGCTATTCCTTTTTCGCTTTTACCTTCTAGTGCACTTCCTGCTCTGAACCATATTTGTACACATGCACTTGTTGCACCTGGGCTGTGGATATAAAGAGTTTCAAGTCCATTTCTCAATCTAATTTGCTCAACATTCATAAGTTAGTGCCTTTAATTGTATAAAATTCAGTATTTAGTATAATGGTTAAATAATAGTAATGGAACCTGGACAGTCGTTCTTATGAGCAAAATAGCTTTAGTATATTCATTTGAAGAATCAAACTGGTTCAGTTGCGTTAAGATTGTTGGTAATCTTTTAAAAAGTTATGACTTACTTGAAAACACAGAGCTAGTTCCCGTTAACTTTAATGAAAAGATGCTTGCTACAGGTTTAAGAGATGTAGTTGACCAGATTAAAGACGCTAGTGTTGATAAAATTGTATTTTTAGATCACAAACCTCACCCACTATTTCTATTAAGGGACCTTTTAAAATCAAATCCAGAGATTGAAGGTGAGCTGATATTTCATGTTTATGGTGATTTTACATTACATTTTGATCTTTGGATGACCTTAGATAAACAATTAAAAGGCAGAAAAGTTAAGTTCATATGTGCTTCAGACAAACAAGTGAAGCTAGTGAAGAAGTTTATTGTGTCTTCTAATACATTTGTTGAAAAACTACCTTTTCCTGTTGATTGGAACGAATTTTATCTAGATGATAAAAGTGTCGGAATTAGAGAGCAGTATAGCCTTGATAAAGATTCCAAAATATTTATCTATACAGGTCGCTTATCTTTACAAAAAAATATAGTAGAGCTAGTTGAAATCTTTTTAAATGCTCATCAAGATAAAAAAATCCCAGAAAATAGCTATCTCTTTTTAGCTGGTGAATTTGATACATTAGGGTTTTTGTTCGGTGATATCTATCATCATCTTGGAGAGTATTACAGGGCGTATGACAGAGTAATTAATAAGTATCCCGAAGAACTTAAAGACAAAATTAAACTTTTGGGGAAAATATCAAATTCTAAACTATTAAATTTTTATAATGAAAGTAATGCTTTTATTAGCTTAAGTACTTACCATGATGAGGATTATGGTATGAGTGTCGCTGAGGCTGGAGCTTGTGGACTTCCCCTTCTTCTTACCGATTGGGCTGGATTTAGTTCATTTCTGCTAACAGAAAACTGTAAAGGAATTACTTCATATTTAACCCCAAAGGGACCTACTTTTAACAAAGAAGAAGCCTCTAAAGAGTTAATCAATATGATTAATATAGTATCAGCAGATAAACAGAAACAATCAGATGCATTTAAACAATACCTATCAACTGAGAGCGTAAGTAAAAAACTAGAAAAGTACATAGGTAGAGACTGTGAAGAGTTCATGGGGTTTGGAGATCTTATGTATGATCTTGGCAGAATTAAGAACTTTCAAATGCGTGTCTTTTTTAATGATCCAGATAAATTAATGAATAAATACTATTATAAGGTGTATGACGTTTATGCTTCAAAAAATAAATAATCATATTAACACATTCGAAAAGTGTGATTTGGTTTCCAAAAGATGGGATTTGTTGTCTCAGAGTAACAATTTATATCAAGCGATGTATAGGAAATTTCCCTTAAATGAGAAATATTTTTTTGAATTGAATCCGTCATTTGCTTATGAATATAAAAGTCTTGAAGTTATGCTTGGATTTCCATTTGTTATGTTACGAAATGGATTCTATGGTCTATACTATTTCTTTCTAAAAAATATAAAACCACCAAAAAATTGTACAACAACTTTTTTGATCCCACATAAATTCAAATATCTTATTCCTGAGTCTTGGAAGGATCATGTATTGGTTTATAGCTTTAACTACACATCAAAAAAATCGGAAAAAGAAGAAAAATTAGTCGTTTATGGAATTGTAGGTAGAGAGAACTTTATCAATGATAAGATTAAAGACTTCTTTAACAAAAAAATTCCAGAAGCTAAAGAAGTCATCTTTCTTTCACCTTTAAGAGAGCAAGGATATTTACATACGCAAACTGAGACAGAACTTTACTTTGAATTTCAAAAGGCCATGTTTGAGCATGCTGGCTTCGGTGTAAAACAGTTTAATAATTTTAGATCTGACCATCTAAGTTTTGTGAATAATGAGTATGATTTTATAAATATTGATCAGGATAATTTTCTAATTTATGATGATTACTTAAGTCATTTCTTTGCAACTAAAGGGGCTTACAATATGAACCCTATTGATACTCAAAGTGACGTGAAGCTTGTTAAAGAGATTAACCTTTCTCCATACCATTCAATCAAAATGAGCAAACCTAATAGTTTTAGTGACTATATATTAAGACAAAAAGCTGAGGTTAAGTTGAATTCTATTAACGTAAATCTTTATTCAGAAGCCTTTTTTGAACATGCAATTGATTGCCTTAGATCTCAGAAATAATATTTAATATTTATTTCTGAGCACAAAACGAAAATATGTTGAAAATATAAAACGTTTCCAAAGAGGTAATGTAGGACTTGTGACGATGCCTAGTATATGATGTTGTTGTAAGGGTTCATCAAAGAGATCATTACTTAAACCTTTTGTTAAATAAAGCGTTTTATCATCCTGAATGATTCTCTTAATTAGAAAATGACAGACAATTTTATCTTTTGACCAAAAGACAACAGGGTCCCCCGATTTTAAAGATTCGATATTTATTGGAGAAACCTTAATGATATCGTCTTTATAAATATATGGTTCCATTGAGGAAGATAAGATTTTTACATCTGTATTTTTTTTCAAGGACTTTTTAATAAAAGCGAAATCTTTAAAACTAACTTTCATGTTTATTATGTTTTAAATAGTATGCTAATCCTTCTTCTGTTTTACCATCGAAAGCGATCGCATTGTCTTGTATAACTACAACTCTGTTACATATATCTCTAACAGTTTCTAAAGAGTGACTTACAAAAAGAACTGCATGTGATTTTTCAATTATACTTTTAATTCTTTTAGTAATTTTATCATTAAAGAAGGTATCGGCTCCATTAAAGACTTCATCAAGTATGAGTAGCTCACAGGGCTTAGCCGAAACAATACTTAAAAAGAGCCTCGCTTTCATACCTTTACTATAGTATTTAAAAGCAGAGTATTGAAACTCACCAAGTTCACTAAAATCGAGGGACTCTTTTACAATTTCTTTTCTTTCATCCTTACTCAGCTCAGGATACATCAAGTTAACTAGAATTTGAGCATTTTCTTCACCGGATAGTTCTTGCTGTACTACGACTGTAGTATCAAAAATTGCACGTATACTACCATTCACTTTAATTGCATTTTGTGAGCCATGCATACCTGCTACAGCCCTGCACAAAGATGTTTTTCCACAGCCATTAACACCTACAAGACCTACTCTTTCACCTTTTTTAAGCGTTAAGTTAACATCGTTAAGTAAGTTTAGTGTGTGAGGCCTTCTCATTAAAAACTTTATTGGAGAAGAAATCATTTCAACGAAAGCATCTCTTAGACCTCTTCCGTGAAATAATGAAGTTTTATAAGTTATGTTTAAATCTTTAATTTCTAAAACGGTATCACATGTAGAGGTAGAGTTCATTTCGTTTTCTCCTCCAAAAAATAACAGTTACTAAAGAAAGGGTTATATTGAAAAATATAGACTTTAGAATTGATGGAATAAGTTCAGCACTATTGAAGTCATATAAGGCAATTTGGAACGGTCGTATTAGGGCATATATTGGGTTAATGTCTACAATCCATCTTAATTCAAGTGGTACTCTATCAACTGGATAAAAAATTGGAGTTAGAAAGAACATCATACTTAAACCAAAGCTTAAAATGAATTGAGTATCTCTAAAATATACTTGTAGGGTTGAAAAAAATAAAGAAAGAGTAAAGCCACCATACAAAAGTAGAATCATAGAAAAGGGGACTGTGGCTAACCCAACCAGAGGGAAATCTTCAAAAAATAATAAAACAAAGAAAAGAATCAAAAATGGCATTAAAAAATTTATAAAGTTATCAATTACTTTTGAAGCTAAAATTGCCAAGGGATTAATCTGAAAGGACAAAAGAATTTCTCTATAAGTTATAAATGCATTACAAGTCATGGTAAGCGTCGAACTAAGAAAAATCCAAGGAAGTAGACCTCCGAGTAGGAAGACATAATATCTATCAATATCAAGCTTGAGAATATGTTTAAAAACTAAAGCATGAACAGAAAACATCAAAATGGGATTCATAATAACCCATAGCACACCGGCCCATGTATTTCTATATCTTCCTTTCATTTCAGATGCCGTTAAGGTAGATATTACTGTAAACGCTTTGCTATATGACATAAATTAAATTGTATTTTGTGTTGTACTCTTTGGCAAAGAATAGATACTTGATATTAATAATCGGATAGAGATGAAAGACGTTGATGCTTTATATATTCATTTTCCTTTTTGCAGACATCTTTGCAATTATTGTGACTTCTATAAGCACAAACTTACTGACGAAGAACAAGTAAATCAATTTGAGGAAATCATGAAAAAGCAGATCAGTGAACATCAAAAGTTCTTAACTGAAACTGGCTTTGAAATGAAAAAGCTTGAGACTCTATACATTGGAGGCGGAACACCTTCTTTATGGTCAAAGCGTGGAAGTTCGTTTTTGAAAGACTTTATTCTTAACTCAGTAAGCTTTAAAGATAACTATGAATTTACAATTGAGATAGACCCAGGGACTTGGACAGTTGAAGAAATTAATTCATGGACAAGCATAGGAGTTAATCGTTTCTCTATAGGCGTACAAAGTTTTAATGATGACTATCTTGAGATATTAGATCGAGAGCATAATAAAAAAGAAGCAGCGTATACGCTAGAGTATTTAAAGTCTATCAATGCTAACTATTCAATTGATTTAATGTTGGGGCTTCCTAAGCTTGAGACTCCCAGAAAAGTCCTAGATGAACTTAAAGAACTTATGACCTATGGGCCAAGTCACTTTAGTGTTTATATTCTAAAATGCAGAAAAAACTACCCTCATCATACAAAGCTTCCGGAGGATGAGGAGGTTTCAGATGA
>CAXGOD010000142.1:0-6053 GCA_964011245.1 uncultured Bacteriovoracaceae bacterium
CCTTGTCCTCTACCGATTCTTTTTGTATTTCTAGTAGCACCAGGGCTTTTTAAGTTATTTAAAGTTAACATTGTTACCTTCCTAAATTATTTTTCTTCTACGATATCCAGCAAATGGATAACTTTTTTAATCATACCTCTAACAGCAGGCGTATTCTCTAGAGTTTTCATTGTGCCAGTTTTTCTTAGCCCAAGACCTCTAACATTAGCCTTTTGTTTTTCAGTACAAGAAATTACACTTTTCTTTAACCTTACTGTAATTGTACTCATCACTTACTCCATTATTATTTACGAGATAATCTCAATCCCTTAGCGTCAACACCACGAACGGCAGCAATTTGCTCAACTGACCTTAAGTTCTTAAGAGCATCAAAAGTTGCTTTTACTACGTTATGTGGATTACTTCCTCTAAGTGACTTTGTTAAAACGTCTCTTACACCAGCTAATTCTAAGATCGTACGACATGCCCCAGCAGCCTTAATCCCCGTACCGTCACCAGCAGGGTGGAATAAAATCTGTCCAGCATCGAACTCACCCATAATAGTATGAGGAATTGTTCCTTTTTCAATAGGAACTTGGATCATTCTCTTAGCAGCTACTTGACTAGCTTTTCTAATTGCATCAGGAACTTCTTTGGCCTTACCAAGTCCATACCCAACTCTACCCTTTTGATCACCAACAATAACAAGTGCAGAGAATGAAAATCTACGACCACCCTTAACAACCTTAGCAACACGGTTAACAGCTACAACTCTTTCTTCAAAGTCTGGTGTAGTTGTTTCCGGCTTTTTAGATTGTCTAGCAGGTCTTTTTCCTCTAGGCGCTTTTTTCTCAGCTGGTTTCTTTTCTGTATTTTCAGTATTCTCAGTCATTTGATATTCCCCTAAATTTGAATTCCGTTTTCTCTGATTGAATCAGCAAGAGCAGAAATCACACCTGTATACTTTTTACCATTTCTATCAAAAACAGCATTTTTGATATTTTTTTCTGTCATAAGCTTAGCAAGTTGAGCTCCAACTTGTTTAGCACCTTCAGTATTTGCACTTTTTCCAACTGCATTCTTACCAAAAGTTTGAACAGAAAAAAGAGTCTTGCTAGTTGAATCATCTACAAGTTGAACAAATAAGTGCTTATTAGTTTTAGTTGCACAAATTCTTGGTCTGTCTGTAGTACCAACAATCTTCTTTCTAATAGAAAGTTTTCTTCTGTACTCTTTTGCTTTAGAAGCATTTTTAATTTTTGCTATATTCTTTCTCATAACTCACCTATTATTTTTTAGCACCAGTCTTACCAGCTTTTCTAATAATTGTTTCATCAGAATACTTAATACCTTTACCTTTGTATGGCTCTGGTTTTCTGAATGATCTAATTTTAGCAGCTGCAAAACCAACTAGTTCTTTATTACATCCTGACAACTCGATTACATTCTTAGTAACCTTCGCATCAACACCTTCAGGTAGTTCATAATCGATTGGGTGAGAGTAACCAAGGTTAAGTACTAAGTTTCTACCTTTTACAGCAGCTTTATAACCGACACCATTAAACTCAAGATTTTTTGTAAATCCTGTAGTTACACCAACCATCATATTATTAACTAAAGTTCTAGTTAAACCCCAAAGAGCTCTATTCTTATTAGAAGCATCTACTGGCTTAACAATTAAATTCTTATCTTCTTCGCCAACAGTAACACCTTCATGATGAGTAAATGTTAATGCACCTTTTGGGCCTTTAACATCAATCTTTCTATCACTAATTGTTACGTTAACTTTTTCTGGAACCGCAATCGGTTGTTTTCCAATTCTTGACATTGTTAACTCCTACCAAACATTACAAAGAACTTCTCCACCTAACTTCATAGCTTTCGCTTTTCTAGATGAAACAATTCCCGCTGAAGTAGATACAATCGAAACACCAAGTCCACTCAGAACTCTTGGCATATCTCTATATCCTTTATAAATTCTTAACCCAGGCTTAGATACTCTTTTAATACCTACGATAGCGTCTTCTTTAATACCAATTCTTAACGATAAAGTATTATCTTTTGCTACGATTTTAAAGTTCTTAATGAAACCTTCTTCTTTAAGTACTTTAGCGATATTAGCTTTTTCTTTACTTGCTGGAATATCAACTTTTGTGTGCCCTGCGCTTGCACCATTTCTAATTCTTGTTAGCATATCTGCTATTGGATCAGTCATCATAATTAGTTTCTCCTACCAACTCGACTTTGTAACACCTGGAATTAATCCTTGGTGTGCTAATTGTCTAAATTGAATTCTAGAAAGTTGAAAATCTCTATAGTATCCACGAGGTCTACCAGTTACTTCACAACGGTTTCTAACTCTAATTCTACTTGTATCTCTTGGCATTCTTTGAAGCTTTTTCTGTAGAGCCATAAACTCTTCCATCGTAAGATTTTCATCTAAAAGCTTTGCTCTAAGTTCAGCTCTTTTCGCCTCACCCTTTGCAACCAATTTCTTTCTTCTATTGTTTTTTGCTATTGCACTAACTTTTGCCATAATTATTTCCTTATTACTTTTCTCTAAAAGGCATTCCAAAAAATTTAAGTAAGTCTCTTCCTTCTTCGTTTGAACCTGCAGTTGTAACGAAAGAAATTCCTAATCCACGAATCTTGTCGATTTTGTCATAGTTGATTTCTGGGAAGATAATTTGCTCTTTCATACCTAAAGTATAATTTCCTTTACCGTCAAAAGCTTTAGGAGATAAACCTCTAAAGTCCTTAACCCTTGGAAGAGAAAAAGAGATTAATCTATCAAGGAATTCAAACATTGTTTTCCCTCTTAGAGTAACTGAAGCACCAAGTGCTTGACCTTCTCTTAACTTGAAAGATGCAATTGAGTTCTTAGCTCTAGCCACAACTGGCTTTTGACCAGCGATTAGACCTAAGTCATTCATAATGTTATCTACAATTTTACCATTAGTAACTGCGTCTCTTGTAACACAATTAAGAACGATCTTTTCTAACTTTGGAATCTGATGAACGTTTTTATAACTATATTTATCCATCATTTTTTTTGTAATCTCTGATTTATACAGAGTATTCATTCTGTTTTCCATGGATATCCTGCCTTATAATACAGAACCGCATTTCGTAGCGACTCTGATTTTTTTACCGTCTTTTTCTTCAATTCTTACTCTCGTCGCATTTCCAGTTTTTGGAGACACAACAGCGATGTTACTTAGGTTGATTCCTTTTTCAAGGTCAGAAAAACCACCATTTGGGTTTTCTTGAGTAGGCTTAATAGCTTTTTTCACAACATTAACACCACCAACAAGGGCAGTTTTTCTTTTAAAGTTGATACTCTGAACTGTACCTTTTTTACCTTTATCTTTACCTGCAATAACAATTACTTCGTCATTTACTTTTAACTTTTGCATAATTTTTACCTACTCTTAAAGTACTTCGGGAGCAAGAGAACAAATTTTTGTATAATTTCTGTTTCTTAACTCTCTAGCTACTGGGCCAAAAATACGTGTTCCAACTGGCTCCTGACCTGCAGCACCAAGAAGAACAACACTGTTGTTATCAAACTGAATATAAGAACCATCTTCTCTTCTGATAGGATATTTCGTTCTAACGATTACAGCTTTTTTAACATCACCTTTCTTAATCTTTCCACCAGGAAGAGCTTGCTGAACCGCTACAACGATTACATCACCTAAACCTGCTGACATTCTCTTAGATCCACCAAGGACCTTTATACATTTTACAATTTTTGCACCTGAGTTATCTGCAACTTCAAGCTTACTTTGCATCTGTATCATTTCTTACTCCTAATTACCTGAGAACAATTCCCACTTCTTCAACTTAGAGTGTGGTCTTGACTCAATAATTGTTACAACATCACCAGTTTTTGCAGTATTTTTGTCATCATGTGCATGATACTTCTTAGAAGTTGTCACGAATTTACTGTAAATAGGGTGCTTGAAACGTCTTTCTACTTTTACAACAATTGTTTGATTAGTTTTATCACTAACAACTGTTCCCTTTAATGTTCTTTTAACTAAAGTCTGTGCGCTCATAATTATTTACTCGCTTCTTTTGTGTTTAAAACCGTAAGCAATCTAGCGATATCTCTTTTCAGAGTTTTAAGTAGGTGTGGTTTTTCAACACTTGTAGTGTTTTTCTGAAGGTTTAACTCAAAAAGTTCCTTTCTAAACTCACTTACTTTTTGCTTGATAGCCGAGCTGTCTAATTTGTTTACTTCACTCATTTTTAACATAAGTTACCTCAATATAAATCGTCCGCCGTATATATACTATTCAGCGCAATTTTTCTACTGTTCTTTTGTAATAATTTTTGTTTTTAGTGGCAGCTTATATCTTGCCAAGTTTAAGGCTTGCTTTGCTAACTCACCTTCAACTCCACCAACTTCAAATAAAACTCTTCCTGGCTTAATAACAGCAACCCACTTGTCCGGAGAACCTTTACCTTTCCCCATACGAACCTCAGCCGGCTTACTAGTTAATGATTTATGAGGGAAAATCTTAATCCAGATATCCCCAGCTCTCTTTGTCTTTCTAGAAATACAAATACGAGCAGCCTCAATTTGTCTATTTGTGATATATCCACACTCAGTAGCTTGAATACCGAACTCACCAAAAGTAATCGTATTACCACGATTGGCCTTTCCTTTCATTCTACCTTTTTGCTGTTTTCTCCACTTTACTCTTTTTGGACTTAACATTTTATACCTCAACTAATTGCTGTAAATTCAAGAACTTACAGCATTTTATTATTCACTTGTGCTTGAGAAGCTATTTAGTACAAATAATTTTGCAGTATGTAAACACTGCTGTAAATTATTTGTAAATTTCACCTTTATATACCCAAACCTTAACACCAATTTTACCGTACTGAGTTAGAGCTTCAGCTGTTTCATAGTCAATGTCAGCTCTAAGAGTATGAAGAGGTACTTTTCTTTCTGAGTATCCTTCACTTCTTGCCATCTCTGCGCCACCTAAACGGCCAGAACACTTAACTTTGATACCTTTAACACCTGATCTAAATGCAGAAGTCATAACTTTCTTCATGGCTCTTCTGAATGCAACTCTTTTTTCAAGTTGTTGAGCAATGTTTTCAGCAATTAACTTAGCTTCAGCGTCTGGTCTCTTTACTTCAGCAATATTGAAGAAAAGTGTACCTTTAGCAATCTTTTTAAGATCATTTCTAATCTTATCGATTCCAGCACCTTTCTTACCAATAGCTACACCTGGCTTAGCAGAGTAAACTGTTACTTTAACTTGGTCAGAAGTTCTAGTGATCTCAGTTCTTGCGATAGCTGCGTTCGATAGATTCTTCTTAATATACTCACGGATCTTAAGATCTTCCTGAAGAGTATTCCCGTAATTATTTTTAGCATACCAGTTTGAGTGCCAACCCTTGATATAACCTAATCTAAAACCATATGGATGTACTTTTTGTCCCATTACTAATCCCTTATGCTTCTTTTAAAGCAACTGTTACGTAACTTGTTCTTTTGTTAATTCTAAAAGCTCTACCCTGTGCACGTGGTTGAATACGTTTAAGAGTTTTACCTTCGTCAACCATAATTGTATCGATGACCAAGTTATCTAAATCATACTTTTCGCTTTCAGAGGCAATTTGAAGCCCACTGTTTAAAAGCTTTGTAAGCATAATTGAAATTTCCTTCTTGTCGTTAAAACGAAGAATTCTTAATGCATCTTCTACTTTTTTTCTTCTAATAAGGTTAGCTACTTGTCTAACCTTACTAGCAGATTTACCTACGCCATTGTTTTTTACAGTAATCATTTCAACCTACCTATCTTTTAGACTTTTTATCGGAACCATGTCCGTAGTAAGTTCTAGTTAAAGCAAATTCTCCTAATTTATGACCAACCATATCTTCTGAGATAGTTATTGGGATAAATTTTTTTCCGTTATAAATTAAAAAACTTACTCCAACAAAATCTGGAAGTATCGTTGATTTACGTGACCAGGTCTTTATTGGAATCTTTTTTGGGTCTGATTTATATTTATCTACTTTTTTCATCAAACTTTCTTCAACGAAAGGT
>CAXGOD010000143.1:0-6039 GCA_964011245.1 uncultured Bacteriovoracaceae bacterium
CGTCTTATGAAAGGGGTGAATAGATTATTTTTTGAATTGAACGAAAAGCTTATAAACTTTCATCCGCATATTTGGTTAGGTGATGATTGGTTTAGCCCAGATGGTGTAGTAGGTTTTTCAATTCCATTTTATCTTACTCATCCAAAACTAATTGAACTTGAACAAAAACATATCGGGTTTACTGAAGGTACAAGTTTTAACTCGTTACTCAAACTCCTAAGGCACGAAACAGCTCACTCACTAGATAATGCTTTTCATCTTCGAAAAAATAAAAAAAGACAAATGCTTTTTGGTTTATCTAGTCAAACTTATCCAAAAACTTATCTTCCTAACCCAAAGTCAAAAAACTTTGTAAGACATCTGGAAGATCATTATGCACAAGCTCACCCGGATGAAGATTGGGCTGAAACTTTTGCAATTTGGCTAAACCCAAAATGCGACTGGCAAGAAAAATATGCTTACTGGGAAGCTATTTATAAATTAGAACTTGTTGATGAAATTGTAACTAACCTATCGACACAAAAATGCTTTAATTCAAAAGAAATATCAAGCTCGGCTTTAGATACCAGAACATTAAAAGAGTACTATCGAGATAAGAAAAAAGAAATCGGATATAAGCGTCCAATCATTCAAAAAATTGACACAGAAATACTTCCATATGTTGTTAATAATAAAACAGAAATTAAAAGAATCCTATTAAAACAACAAGGACTTGATTCCTACATTGTTAATAAGTTTTTAAAAGATATAAGCCAAGAGTGCAAAACTCAAAAAATTCAATTAAACTATAACTCACAAGTATGTAAATCACTTCTTGCTCAACAGTTAAAAACTGTATCTGAAGTATACATCAAACAAGGACGACATAGGATAGTCATGTGAGTAAGCTCATTTATGTTTTAGTGCACACGGACCTGGTGCCACCTGAAAAGTCTGAAAACATCGACAGGTTTGAAACTCCTTGGATCACTGAGTACGACGTAATAAAACAATTAAAATCGAATGGTCATGAAGTTAAGGTGATAGGTCTTTATGATGATCTCACTCCTCTATTAGGTCTCATTAAAGAAAAGAAGCCTGATATTGTCTTTAATCTACTTGAAGAGTTTAATGGTGACTCCCAAATGGATTATCATATTGTGGCCCTTTTAGAAGCACTAAAAGTAAAGTACACAGGATGTAACTCTAAAGGGCTGGCGTTAGCTCGTGATAAAGCATTAAGCAAAAAGATCTTAAAGCATCATCATATTGGGACACCAAACTTTTTTACATTACCAAAAAACAAAAAAAGAAAACTACCAAAGAATATAAAGTACCCTCTAATAGTTAAGTGCCTTTTTGAAGAGGCCAGTTATGGGATCGCCCAAGCTTCTATTGTCACCAGTGAAGAGAAGCTAAATGAAAGAGTGAAGTATATTCATGAAAAGCTTGAACAAGATGCTCTTATTGAAGAATTTATTGAAGGTAAAGAACTGTATGTGGGAGTCTTAGGACAGAAGCAATTAAAGACACTACCGATTTGGGAATTAAAATTTGAAAATGTTGATAATCCTGAAAAAGAAATCTATTCCCAAAGAGCAAAGTGGAATGAAAAGTATCGCAAGAGAAAAGGGATTGAGACGGGGGCTGCAAAGCTTGATAAAACGACAGAAGACAAAGTCGTCAGAACGTGTAAAAAGGTCTACCAAATTCTAAATCTAAGTGGTTATGCAAGAATTGATATCCGTTTAACTAGTGAAAACAAAATCTATGTTCTAGAAGCAAACCCCAATCCAAATATTGCAAGTGATGATGAATTCGCTAAGAGTGCAGAGTATGAAAAAGTTAAATATAAAGAATTAATAGAACAATTAATTAAATAGGTTTGTTATTGTTCTTTTTAGAATTTCAATGGATCTTTTCTTCTTATAGTCTTGATTTTTACAATCGAAACTCGGGACATGAATAAAAGTATAAGGAGTTTGATCAAACTCTGAGTTCACAAGGTATGCTAAGTTATTACAAACAAAATTTCCTATTTTTTTAGACATCTTTACAAACTTTCTATCTTTTCTGGGTAATTGTTTTCTAACTGTAGATAAATTTAAGGATAATCGAATTTTTGAAGGTCCATTAGGGTCTATCTTAGTTCTCGTATAAATAACTCCATCATTATCAACTAGAGAGCTATCCATTTCATTAAAGACCATTGTTTCAAATGATATCCTGTCACAGTAACCTTCACCAATAGAGATAACATAGTCTGGTTTTTCAGCTAATGAATGATAACAATCTTTAAGAGTTTCACTGGACTTGTTATAGACTGTTCTTAGTTGGCAGTAGTGAATTTTTATGTCACTCCCTTCAAATTCCTTCTGAAGTTTTTTTGCTATGACTTGTGAGTTATTACCTTTTTTATTATTAAATGCATCAAAGCCTGAGAGCAAAATGCTTTTCGCCATCAGACTTTGAGAAAATAATAATACCAGTAAAGATAATCCTAGTTTCATTCTAGTAGCATCTAACAGGAATATTTACCCATTGCCACATGTACATTCTGTATAGTGGATTATAAATTTGTTGATAACCTTGGCAATGAACCATTCTTCCTGGAATAACTCTCCAAGTACAAGAGTTATGCATTCCACCTGGCATTGAACTATAAGCATATCCGTATACTCTACATGAAATAGGCATTCCATTTGGGCATCTCGTTACTGCTGCACAAGATGTAATACTATATTGCCACGGATACATATTCACTATTTTTGTTTCCATAGACACATTCTGCTGACTAGCGAACACACTAAAAGACATAAGTAATGTTACTAAAAGAAAAAATTTCTTCATAATTTACCCCAATTGTTAATAGACTCTTGCGCTGTGTTATACCAGAATTAGATTCAGATTGAAGTTTTTTGTAATTTTTATAAGTATTTTTGGAAATTTTGAAATTTGAAGTTTATGTTTTCAGTAACTTACCTATCAAATTTTAGTTTTATATAACTGTTTAACTTTAATTTTGCATCCCTAGCAGACACTTCTTGGCCTTCAATTTCCAGACTAAAGTCACTAAGATTGTTAATTTCAGAACCACCAGAGTTGATCATATTTTTAATGGTAAGAACATTTTGGCCAGAAACTAAATAATTACAGGGATAGCTCATCGAAGCGTGTTCATTATTATGATCGATGACACCAACATAATTTTTATTCAGAGCAATACTATAACTTCCAGTTTTAACATTAATCTTCTCTAAGTTAAGCGTGCATTGTTTCTCATAGCTGATTGTCCCTAAGTCTTTTATCTTAGTTCTTTGAAGGGCCTCTGCACCCTTTTTCGCCTTAAATAAGTGTTTATCAAGATTATAAAGATATTCACCAAAGGCAGTAATTGGTGCAAATGAATCAGAATTCATAAAGTCATTTTCTTGAACATTAGTTAAAAATCTAATTTTATAAAAGCTTTCAATATTCTTTATTTTTTCAGAAAGATTATACTTATCAACTAGTGATTGGCTGTAACATGAATAAAAGTTCAGAGACATCAGTGATGGAGATATAGTACTAAATGCTGAACTTGGCATCTCTTGTTCATAAGAATCAACAAGGTAACCTGATTTTTTACCATGGCTAACAACAATGATATTTCCCACGTCACCAGACTTAACAGCTTTCACAACTTCTTTCAAATTATTTGTAGGAATGAGCTCCCACTCTAGCTTCAATTTTCTTCTTTGTTTTTTTACAAATCTTTTTACTGTAAGCATCTCTTGATATTTTTGAATTTCTGGTTCTGAACTTATCTCTACAATTCGTTTAAATGCTTCTCTAAGACTTTTAATATCAATCTTATGTTTTTTTATATTCTCTAAGCAATCTAAATATTTCTTTTTCTTATTTAGTCTTTTATAAGCCTTTTTAATAGATTTAACTATTTGTTGTTTTTCCTCTAATAGTGCTTCAACATCTTCATAGTTATGACTCAGAGGCCCAATAGAGAAGATAATATTCCTAAGAGAGCTTACATTTCCCTTAACAACGTTATTGTCTTCAACAATTTGCTCAGCAATTTGAGGTCTTCCTAAAATCCCCGGAGCAAGAGTTGATTTCATAAAATCAACATAAAGAGAAACTTTATCCATGGCAATAGTTGAATAATGGTTTTGTTCTATATCATAACAAACCTTAGATTCTACAGGCACTTCACTTAATTCTTCTTGAGTGAAATAAAATTGCGATAAGTATTTACCTTTTATTTCAAATATAACATCAATCCCCTCTAGCTTATTTGCCATAGTAGACTTTAAATCATTTAAACTTTCTTCGTCCGTTCCTTGGATCAGAATCTTAGTACAGTTATTCTTGTGTATAGGTAAAATGATCTGTGCGCTATAGATTCTTGCATCTTCTTGAAAATAAGAGTTTCTATTTAAAGCCTGCTTGGCCCTTTTGATTTGTTTTTCCGATCTATATGAGCAAAATTTTTCAGAAGTTAGCTTTGATCTTTTAGTGATAATTCTTTTATCTAATAAACGTTGAAATTTCTTACCAAGTCTAAAAGCTCCCTTATTTCCTTTGTGAAAGAAGTTTCGAACATTGTCGTACTTTTTACAGAATTTGATCTTCTTAGTATCTGTTGGATTAATATTCAAACATTGATAGTTAGTAATAAGTTCTAAAGTAGTACTTGCATTTATAGCGAGACCTATAGGATTGAACTTTAAAAGTATTTCTGGAACTGTGTATGCCATTGAAGACAATAGATATACTGGAACTCCCTTTTTGGGTCCAATGATTCTATATAGAGTATCATTTCTATTCCCAAGCTCATCTCTGTCTCTTTTACTAAAAGTACCTCTAAAGAAATTAAAAAAAGTACTAAAAGGTGTCATCACTGAATGGAAAACTGTTATATTAGTTAAAGATATAGTTCTTGCTGTAGCTTGAAGGGGTAAACGAGCACCTCTGCATAGAGCTTCCAAAGTTTTTACGACCCGCTCTTTAGGCGACTTCTCTTTTTTCATTAATTCAAGAGATTCAGCATATAAAGTAAGATCACGTTTAACGTTTAAGTCAGTAGTGTTTGATAATTCAAGGTTAACTTCATTTAACTCAGACTCAATCTCAGTACGAATTTCACTACTGCTCTTTCCAGAATATTGCCTGATTGTGTCTTTAACAATCTCACAGCTAAACTTATTTGCTTCAACTAAGTACGCATTTGAAATTTCATAATAATTTGAATCTTGAACGTCTTGAGCATAAACCGCAGAAAGTGGAATACTTATTAAGAATAAGGCGGTTATTAGGGTGTATTTCATGCCTTATAATGAGCAACCCAGATGCCAAGTTAAGTGTGTAATACTAGATACTTAAGACCTTACAAATTAAAAAAACTTGGACACTGTAAACTATTTGAACAAAAAAAGGCCTGTCATAATGACAAGCCCTTTTGTATTTAATTATAAATTTAGAAAATTATTCTAATTCTAACTCAGCTAATAATTCAGCTTTTTCCATTTCGCTAAGATCTTCACTTGAAACGATCTCAATAAAAGCTTCTTGAGTTGCTACATCAGCATCTGATAATAGTGCATGATCTGCTTCAGAGATTAAGTCTTTTTCAGCAAGTACGGTGAAGAATACACCCCATCCAACCTTACCGTTTTGAATTCTATTAATACCACCAATTAATGAAGCAGCACCTAAACCACCACCGATTGCAGCAGCGATGAAATCACCTTTTGCTAAGTTAACAACAGCTTTTGCAGATAAACCTACACCAGCGTGAGCAAACATTGATAAAGTTAACATAGTAGCAACGATTAATTTCTTTAATGAGTTTTTCATTTTTTCTCCATAAGGGGTTTGGGTACAAAATTTTTAATTGAATGAAGTGTACATGAATAATGCGCAGCATAATAGTCTTCGAGAAAAATATACACAATTAGATCTAAGTATCTATAATTATTCTATATTTCTAAAATACTTGCATAGAAACGCAAGTTTTCACTGATAAACTTGCATATCTATGCAAGTATATCATCAGGAGGAGTA
>CAXGOD010000144.1:0-6029 GCA_964011245.1 uncultured Bacteriovoracaceae bacterium
GTATTGTATTTGTTGTTAAGTAAGTTCCACCATCTATCTTTAAATGTATCAAAAGAGTCTTGAGAGATAATATTCCCATCAAACAATGTTAAGTTAAGTTTTAAGTTAAGCCTCTGTGACGTTTGTATGAAATGCTCTAAGTTGTCTACAAATTTTTGGTCTAGTGCTGTTGGAATATTATTTTTCCAAGTGATACCCTCTGCATTAGAGCCTTCAAAAAGCCACATTCTTACAATTGTCCCATTACCATCTTTTGCCATCTGAAGAATGCGTTCAGATTCATTAGAATCATAATTGATCCATTGGTGGGAATATTGGTTTTTGATCCAAGCTTGATTGAAGCCTAACTCGAGACCAAAAGCCGGAAGTACCCATAATAGTAGTAATAGTTTAAATAATTGCATTAATTGCTGTATATCATGGCCCTTAGGATTTACGGGGGAGTTTGTATAAGTTACCATAATTATATGAAAAAATTACTCGGGTCGAAGGGATTTTCACTCATTGAAGTTCTTGTTGTCATGGCCATTATGTCAGGGCTTGTGATGGTATTTTTGAAGCTATCAGACAAGATCGTTGAGAGTGAGAGAAAGATGATGGATCTGATGGAAATGAACCAATTGTCCGAAAGAATTCGATACACTTTAAACGATACAGTTGCTTGTAATAAGAATTTTTCAATTGAAAAACGAAGTGATGGCTTCACACTTCCAGTTACTTTAGAAAAAATTGTTACTCGTAGGAATAAAGTCATTGTTGAAAAAAATATTAGCAATGGGCGCTTAAAGATTAAAAACATACGGGTAATTTTAGAACCTATTGAGGGGGAACATATTGTTGAAGAGCCTCGCTTTGTTAACTTGATCTTTGATATTCAAGGAAGAAGTAAGCTAATGAAGAATAAAACTCTAAAGATAGCTGTGCCAGTTCTACTTGATACATTTGAAGATAATAATTATAAATTTCTTTACTGTGACTCACTGGTTAATGGTGTTGCTCAAGAGATGTCCAATGAGATTATGAAAAGAATGTGTGAGTCCCTAAGCGTTCCTTATGACATCCTTACAGGTAAATGCAAAATGGATCAGATGAACTTAGGCGGTGGTCTTGTGAATGAGGAAATGATGAAACAAATTCAAAAGATGCTATTTAAAAAATAACTAGTATTTACAGCGTAGTGCCCACCTAGCAATCATCTCTGAATAAAGTGAAGCAATAATTGTAACAGTTAGAACAATTTGAGCATCAAGACCCTTATAGAAAAAATTTAATCCAGCCATAATTAGTAATGCGACAATAGTAACTCTTTGAACAATTTTAAAAGCTTGCAGAGAGATATACTCATCTCTTTCATCCTTAATCTTCGCACAGTTTGTGAAGTGATAAATAATATATGGAATTATACTTAGAAGAATAAAACATTTGGGGTAGCTAAACTCAAAACTCACTTTTCATTCTCCTCTTCAGTATCTAAATAAAACATTTCTTCAACTTGTGTATCTAAAACCCGCGCGAGTTTCAACACCAATTCGATTGAGGGTTTAAATTTACCCTTTTCGATTGAATTAATAGTCTGACGAGAACAACCAACCTTATCAGCAAGCTCTTGCTGAGTTAGGTCTCCATTTTTTACTCGTGCTAATTTTATTTTATTGACAAGTATCATAGGCAAAATGTAAATCACACTTGATTAAATGTAAAGTATGATTTACATTTTGACTGGAATAAGCGACAAGCGAATTAGTAAGTACTTGTTTTTTCGAAGGAGATTAGAATGATTGGAGCACAAAAGGTTACAATTAAGAAGTATGGGGCAGCTGAAGACATGCATTTTGAAAATTTTGAGATGGATAATCAGCTGAGTCCAGGTGAAGTATTAGTTGATGTTCACTACTCTGGAATTAACTTTGCGGATATTGTAATGCGACTTGGTTTCTATAAGGAAGCACCTCCAAAACCATTTGTACCGGGTTATGAGTTAAGTGGGATTATCATTGCTGTGGGAAGTGAAGTTGCTGATCTAAAAGTAGGTGACAAGGTAATGGCCGGGACTCGTTTTGGTGGTTATGTCTCAAAAGTAAAACTAGATCAAAAATTAGCTATAAAACTTGATGAGGGAGCTGATCTTAAACAAGCAGCTGCTCTTCCGGTAAATTTTATTACCGCTCATATTGCTCTAAATGAATTTGGAAGAATGAGAAAGGGTGACCGTATACTTTTAGACTGTGCTACAGGTGGAGTAGGTGTCATTGCTATGCAAATGGCAAAATCAGTTGGTGCTGAAGTTGTGGGCCTTACATCAAGCCCCTCTAAAAAAGAGTTTATTGAAAGCTTTGGTGTGACAGCTTATACCCACGAAGAGTTTTCGAAAACAGATGAAAGAGAATTTGATTTTGTTTTAAACTCTCGAGGAGGATCAAGTCTTAAGGATCAGTATGATCGTTTAGCAAAGTCTGGAAAAATTTGTTGTATTGGAGTTCAAGCAGCAATTGATAATGGAAAAACAAATATTTTTAAATTTCTAAAAACAATTTTAACTATGCCTCGATTTGGAATGGTTAAAAATATTATGAATTCCAAAATGGTTGGTGGATTTAATGCACTTAAATATTTTGATGATGAGAAATGGCTAGGGGAAAATTTAAAAGTTTTAGCTCAAGCTCCTTATCAAGCACATATTGGTGGGATATTTGCGGCATCAGACTTTGCAACAGCACATGAAACATTAGAACAGAAAAAAGCTAAGGGAAAAGTCCTTCTTGAGTGGAAACACTAGGAGGTGGAACATGGAAGTTCTAAATAATTTAGTTGAACAATACTCAGCAACAAACCTATACTTTGCGATCTTTGGATTGCTACTAATTACTTCCCTGGGAATGTTTCCAGGGAACACTGATATCTTCATGCTTATGCTTGGAACTTTGGCTGCAACTGGAGTTCTCTCTGTTGAAAAGATAATCGTAGTTGCTTTCTCGGCTTTATTTATCGGTGAGTCGGTAGCATTTTTACTTGCACTTCGGTTTGTTCCAATTTTAAGACCTGTGAATATTGCCATGGTTGCTTCATTATCCCATAGGCCAAAAAGTTATTATGGAATGCATGTTCTTTTACTAGCGGCTTATGTCCCAGTTAATATACTAATCGCAATGGAGTTTTCTGGAGTTGTTGGCAATCTAATTGGATAAACCTTGGATTATAGGCAAGTTATTATGGCCTCTTTTCGTAATAACAGTATGTTGAGGGACTAACTATAATAAAATGATAATATTAGATATAATAGTCGTATGAAAATCAACTCCACTAAGCGTGTCATTGAAATTCGATCAGTCCTCATGGGGGCCTTAACTGAAGGTAAAAGCTTTCTTATTTGGCAACGTAATGATCAGAATGAAATTTCTTTTCAAATTAAAGCCAAGCTAGACTCTATTGATTCAGAAGAAATGATGAGATTTACTCTTTCAGAGGAGATTCCATTAAGTTGCGATAGTGAAACATTCTTTGCCATTGATGACTCCACAGTCGTTTTCAAAACTCTTGGTTCGAAGTTTGAAGGGGAGACATTAGTTACTTCACTTCCTGAAGAAGCCAAGTATAAAGAGCGTCGCCGCCACGATCGAAAAAGGTTTAAAACAAAAGACTATAAGCAGATTGAGCTTAATGTAGATCAAGATAAAGTTGTATCGAATGTATTAGATATCTCTGAGAGTGGAATATGTTTTTTAGTCACAAAGGAAACTTTATCTAAGTTAAATTCAGAAGATGATTTTTTAATTAACGCAATCTCTAGTGATCTTGGTTTCGATATTGAAAAATGCAAGATTATGAATGCTAGAAGATATAAAGGTGGAACATTATCAAAAGGTGAGTTCTACGCTTTAGGGGTTATGTTTATTTAAGCTTCTTTACCATCTTTACCAATCGCTCCAACTGGGCAACAAGCTAGTGCATTTTCACATTCTTCAAGAGCCTCATCATTTTCAGGTTGCTTTGAGACATAGGCATGACCATCATCATCATTCATAGCAAAATATGCAGGAGCTTCTACACAGCAAGCATCACAGGCAATACATTGATCATCAACATAGTATTCACCTTCAACATTTTGTGTCCATTTTGCTTCTTTGTCAGCCATGATTTTCCTCAAAAAAAAGCCCCGCATTGGATGCGAGGCCTATAATCCATATGTAGTGATTTATTATAACAATTTAGGATAAGTGACAACCTTAGATTGTTTTTCTAAGGCTTGTAGAAGTTCACCTTGAACAGCGTTTGAAAGGTTTCTGTTTTGAGCAGTTACTTCTGATTTTAATGACTTAACGATTTCTTTTGCGAATTCCTCATCTGATTGTCTTTTCACAACTTTAACTATTGATACCTTGATTGGGCCATCGTCTTCGATTAAAGATTTTTTAGTGTCAGAGAAAACAAGTGCGATCTTATCTTGTGCCATTGAAAGAGCTTTTGCAGTTTGGTTGAACTCATCAATAACGATGTTTTCATTCACAGTAATGCTATATTTCTTTTTAAGAGCATTGAGTTTTCTTTTGTTGTTCTTATCAAGGGCAGCTTTAGCTTCCATTCTAATTTTTTCCACTAAAGTGTTTAGACCTTTTCTATTAGATTTTTGTAAGTGTCTCTTAGCAACTTTATTCTTCACTTGAGCTAAAGTCTTTTTAACTTCCTTCTCTTTCTTTTGTACGTAGATGATATGGTAACCAAATGAAGTTTTAACAGGATTAGATATTTGACCAGGTTTCATAGAAAATGCCGTCTTTTCAAACTCAGGAACCATTCTTCCTTTAGTAAACCAACCAAGATCTCCACCCTTTTTCCCCTTACCTGAAGGATCTTGAGTTTCTTTACCTGCGATCTTAGCAAAGTTACTCGCTGTAAGTTTTTTTCTGATTTTTTTAGCTTTAGCTAGAACATCAGCTTCTTTTGCATCTTTACCGACTTTTAAAAGGATATGACGAGCTTTAACTCTTGCCTCTTTATTAAACTCTTTCTTCATTGAGTTAAATAGAGACTTTAAGATAGCTTCATTCTTTTTATCTGCAACAAAAGCTTTTACATCTTTATTCGAGATATTAATATATTTAGTCATCGACTCTTTATCGAACTCAACACCTGTAACAGTTACGGTATTCTTTTTGAATTTTAGGATGTCTTTGGCATAGTTGTCTGAAACTTGAATGCTGCTAAAAATATCAGTTAATTTCTTTGTTGCGATCTCATTTTTTACAACAACTTCATACTTAGAAGGAGAGTAGTTATTTCTGCCTAAGATTGCTTTGTATTTATTTACATCAAATTTACCATCAGTTAGAAAGAATGGAGTTTTCTTAATCTCTTCTTTCATTTCTGTTTCACTAGAGTCAAAGTTCATGTCATTTGCTAAGTTCTGCATAAGTTTTTGCTGAACTAGTGTTTGAAGAGTACTTTCTTTAATTCTGAATTGTCTGATCTGTTGAGAAGTTAAACTCTTACCACCAAAGTATTGAGAATATCTTTGAATTTGTGAGTTTAGCATTTGGTTATACTCACTAATTGATATTGGCGTACCATCAACAGTTGCAACAGCGTCAGCAGAAGAGCTGAAACCTTGGAAACCTGTTAGGGCGAAACTGATGATAATTGCGGCCATGAAAAATGTCACAATTACGTATGAAATTTTGCTCGAAAACTTGTTCATGTAAATTCCTTTTATTTTATAATTTATCGGCTTTAAAATTCTATAATCTTTTTGGCCAAAGTCAATGTAACGCAGTGTAAATTAAGGGCTTTAGACGTTGGCATCATGTTCAGGATTGGTTACTCTATAAGGGATTAATTTTTATACATATTGCAAGGTGTTAATTTGAAAGGATTTACAGTCGACACTTCCAAATGGAAGTTAGTTAATAATTTAATTGTTGTTGTTTTGGCCCTTTGGGGGATTGCGACGCATAGCTATAATATAAAACAGGTTTCTATGTTCGAATCTTTTTTAATTGAAGCTTTTGCTCCAATACAAAGAGGAACAATGAGTA
>CAXGOD010000145.1:0-5986 GCA_964011245.1 uncultured Bacteriovoracaceae bacterium
AATGTTGTTTTCAATACAAAATTCCTTTTTACAGCTTTAAACTGATCTCTGACTTCGCTGGTGCTAAAACTGCATGTTTTGATATAAAAGAAAAAGCACTTGAATATTCCGAAGCCCTTTTTGAAGAGTATCTTTATTTTTGTAAAAGCTCAGATTTAGAAATAATTGATATTAAGCCTCCACTAGCAATGAGCTTTACAAATAAGGTTAAATACAAAAAAGTAATTACGGCTTTATCATTACGAGAGAATAAAACAATTGATGAAGTTTTAAATGATATCAATATAGAAGAAATAAAATCACTCGAAATTAGACCCAAGAACAAAGCTAGTATTTTGATTGATAAGCTCGATAATCAATTAAATCCAGTTCGAAATAAGATCAATCAACAGTTAGACATCTATTTTAAAACTTTTACTGATATAGGGGCTAAAGTCAAAATTGATCAAAAACTTGAAACTCAAAAGTTTAATATATCTATAGATGTTAATAATGAGAAAAATCTGGCGAATCTAAAATCGGCCATAGAGGCTTTTGACTTTCAAAGAATAGTAAAACTTTGGAATGGTGATATTGATGTTTAAAAGAATCTTTGTTGAGGAGTCAGTTAAAAGTCTGGACTACACAAATCATATAACACAAAAATTTCCTAAAGTTGAAATCGAATACATCGATAAGATTGAAAATATTTGGGGACGTGTAAAGAAGCCATATCTTCAAAAAAGAGATAACCTAAACTTATTTATAGGAAAGAAGGTTGGTCAACTAGTAAAGGAAGCACCTGATGCTTATGGATTAGGTCATGAAAAGCATTTTTATTTTGTTCATGCCTATAACTGTATCTATGAGTGCCAGTATTGTTATTTACAAGGTTATTTTAATACTCCAGACATTGTTTTATTTGTGAATCATGATGAAATAATTAAAAAGATGCAAGAACTAGTTGATATAAACCCAGACAGTTGGTTTCATGCAGGTGAATACTCAGATTCTTTGGCCTTAAGTCATATTACTAATGAATGGCCGGCTTACTGGGAATTTTTCAAAAATAACCCTAAGGCAAAACTTGAACTAAGAACAAAATCTGTTAATAGCCGACTCATTGAAAATTTCGAACCTCTTCCAAATATCTATATAAGCTTCACACTAGCCGGCCATAGTGAGGGGAAATTATTTGATTATAAATGTCCAAGTGTTAAAGCAAGAATAAATGCCATTGAAAAGCTAGCAAAAAAAGGCTTTAAGATTGGTATACATTTTGATCCTATTATATATTCAGATAATTGTTTTGAAAGTTATGGAGAGGTGATAACAGAGTTGATGAGTACCCTACCAGAAAAACAATTAGGGTATGTTTCTATTGGAGTTGTTCGATTTACGAAACCAGTCTATAAAGAAGTGGAAAGAAACTATCCAGAATCTAAACTTTTAGCCCAAGACTTTGTTAAAAGCTTTGATAATAAGGTTCGTTATAATCACCCAATGAGAATGTGGATACTAAACAAAGTAAAACAACTATGCATTGATGCCGGAATAAAAGAGAAAAAAGTATATCTTTGTATGGAAGAAGATTTTTAAATTTCGACTTGTTTGATTGGTAACTGAGAGTTTATCCACCCTAAGTAGTTTGGAACATAAACAGCGTAAGTCTTATTATTTCCTTCTAAAGTAGAATGAATTCCTACCAGTTTATTGTCTTTATAAATAGGTCCCCCAGAATCTCCAATTACTGATAGCTCATCTTTTAAAATAAGCGTATCTTCTTTTTGATCTACAATCTTAGGGTTTGTCCAAGTTCTAGAGTTTTTGCCGTTTCTTCCACCAAAGCCAATACGATCTACATTAAAATCTGAAAACTCATTATGCTCTAAAAATTTAGCCGGTTTAATAGACTCTGGAAGATTCTTTTCTAAAATAACTAAAGCGATATCATTTTTATAATTAGATTTATCTTTATTATACTCAGAGTGAATAATTACTTTTTTAAATTTAATTTTTTGGTTTGATTGATTATAGTGATGAGCAAGGTGAATATAACCTTCATCAATATTCTCAACTGAATGAGCAGCCGTCAAAATCACGTTTCTTCTAATAACCACAGCTGAGCTAGTAAAGAAATTTCCACTTCTATTAACTTCAATTAAAGCAGAAGAAGAAAACTCCTTCCAATCAATTGCCTGGGCATTTGTGGCCAATAATGTCGATGCAGCTAGTGCAGTTGTTAAATTCATAATAAATCCCTTTATCGATGAACTCTCTTCTCACGTATATTCTTTCAAAATCCATGCCGTAATACAAGTTTGCATGGCCACAAGAGTGATTCATCGTTATATTGGGTAGTTATGAAGCAAAACTATGCAAATATTCCTAGTGATTGGAAAGAACTGTTGGCCCTAAATGGTCATTTTGCCGTATCTGGGGTGCTTGATGGCACTGCTAGAGAATATATTGCTAATGAAGACTGGGAAGCTTTAGATGCATATATTCAAGTTCTCACCGCCAAAGGTGGAGAACTATTTAAGCTACTTTCACGTTTTTGTGACTTTGAAGCAATAGAGTTTATCATTAGCATTAGAGATGCAAGGAACGAATGGGAAGAAGATGGTATCTGGCATGATGATGGTTCCAGGAAAATGGCATTTTCACTTTCCCTTATTGATAATCCTCAAGAAATTAAAGGAGGGGTACTTGAGATTAGGAAGAAAAATACAAACGACTCTTTAAAGATTCCTCCATTTTCTTACGCAGAAATGATTGTCTTTGCAACTGGAGTAAGTAGATTTGAACATAAGATCAATCAAGTCACCTCTGGCAGAAGAATTATTATTGCTGGTTGGTGCCAATAATAAGTATCTCATCATAAGTTTCAACAAAGGTATCTTTATTTCCGGCTCGATCAGACTTCTCTATTGTAACTTCTTTTTTATCTAAATTATGTTCAATCTTTTTTTGATTAAACTTAACCATCATTCTTTTACTTAAAATATTTTTAGTAAATTCTTTTTCTTTTTGAACAAAATTAATAAGATTACATTCTGGCATATGCAAGGAAATCTTTGATCGTTTAAATTTTTCGGAATCCATTTTTTCAACAAACTCCATAAAGTTAAGGTCAATGACTTTACAATCAATATCTTCATCCTCAACACATATTAATATTTTAGTTGAAACTGTCATATCTATCTCCTTATTGGAGTATGACATAAATTGAATTAACTAATTATGATTCGGATCAAGATCAATTCGTAAGTTCTAGCTCTTCTGAAAAATCTAATATATTTTGAACGTCTGGTATATTGATATCACGGCCATCTTTTACTATAAGACCTTCGTCTTCAAGACGAGTAAGAACACGAGTCACAGTCTCAGTTTTAGCACCACAGAATTCTCCGATTTCACGTCTAGTCCATTGATACTCAGGTTGTCTTTTCTTTAAAAAGACTAATGATTCAATAATTCTGTTTATGACACGTTTACCAGTTAGATCATTGAAACGTTCTTCAGCAATTCTTAAGTCTCGTGCCAACATCTGTGATAAATGGAGTAACATATTTGGAGTTTTCTCTAAAACCGTTTGCACATTTTCAAATGGAAAATAAGTTAGTTTAACATCTGTAAGGGCAATTGAAGTAGCATGGTATTCTTCGTTAACAATAAATGAACGGTAACCTATAAAAAATTGTTCTCCAAAAACTCTGAGTAATGATTCAGTCCCGTTTGAAGCAAGATTAATAAGGCCCACTATCCCCTCTTGAATATAATAAACTCCAGATGGTCTATCGCCTTTGTTGTAGATTACATCACCTTTAGAAAAGACTCGTTCTCTACCAAACTCTTTTAATATATTTGTTAATTCAAACTTATTAAGACAATTTGAACCTAGTTTGATCTTCATAATAACTCCGATACGAGCGATTATGCACTTTGTTCAACGATTTTTCTAGCTTGTTCTATATATCCAGGATTTGAAAGACCATTTTCCATAGCGACTTGTGTTGCCTCATCAAAAGACATGCCGCGATATAAAGGTAAGTAAGTCATAAGCCAAGCAGCAATTCTATTGGCCGAACCACAATGGATAAACCACTTATCTTTTTCATCTATAAGCTCACTAAGTTTTGTACAATTTTCTGGAATTAATACACCGTCTCTAACTATTGGAAATTGTATATATTCCATACCAAGACGTTCACAAGCATCAGTTTCAAATGAGAAGTCACATTCATCAGCTGAACGCATATTCAAGATTTTTGTAAATCCCATTTCTTTGAGCCTATCAAAAGATTCCTCAGCAGGCTGACCAGCAAGAAAAATATTATCCACTTGCCATAAATACATTAATCCACAAACGTCATTCAATCTCTTAGTATCCATTAACTCTCCATAAAGACTTCTTAAGATATCATAGCAAATAGTGCAAATTTGGTCTATTGATCTATATCATATTACTTTTTAAATAATCCATATTAGAATGAATTTGAATATAATTAATAGTGGAGGACCTATGAAAGTCGAACCTTTTTTTGATGCAGATACTTACACCCTAACTTTTTTAGTTTTTGATGAAGAAACTAAGGATGCAGTTATAATTGACCCCGTTTTAGACTACGACCCCCATGCTTCTAAAGTAACTACGAAAAATGTAGATAAATACGCAAAGTTTATTGATGATAATAATTTAAACCTTATTTATGCACTAGAAACTCATGCTCATGCTGATCATCTATCTGGTTCTCCTGAGCTTAAAACAAGATATCCAAATGTAAAAGTTGGTATTGGAGGAAAGATCACTACTGTTCAAGATGTCTTTAAAGGTGTCTTTAACTTTAAAGATCTAAAAACAGATGGCTCTCAATTTGATGAGACTTTTAAAGAAGGTGAATCAATCAAGGCCGGATCAATTGAAATAGATATAATTGAAACTCCAGGTCATACTCCTGCATGTGTAACTTATAAAATTAAAGACTCTGTATTTGTTGGAGATGCTGTTTTTATGCCTGATTACGGTACTGGCAGATGTGACTTCCCAGCAGGAAGCGCCGAAGATTTATATGTATCTGTACATGATAAAATATATGCTTTACCAGACGAAACCAAAATTTATGTAGGACATGATTACCAACCAAATGGAAGAGAAGTTATGTGGCAAACTACAGTTGGTGAATCTAAAGAAAATAATAAACAACTTACAATCTCTACTTCAAAGGACGATTTTGTAAAGATGAGAAATGAAAGAGATGCAACCTTAAATGCTCCAAGGCTTATCTTACAAAGTGTTCAAGTAAATATTAATGCTGGAGACCTCCCATTTAAGGATGAGAATGGTGCTCCTTATTTAAAGATGCCTGTAATAAAATAAACAATCTTAATATTTAATATAAATAAAAAAACCCTTATATTAGGGGCTTTTTTATATTTAATTATTTTTTGGCCATAGTGAATTGGAAAATAAATGTTCCAGCTAACATTGAGATTAAAAAGGCAATGACTTGTGGGCTAAGCAAGAATAAGTTTGCAAGACCAGGACCAGGACAAACTCCACCAATTCCCCATCCAATCCCAAAAAGGGCTGAACCAATTATTAATCTTTTATCAATCTGTGTATTCGCTGGAATTGAAAAACCACCTTCGAGCACAGGATTATCTCTTTTTAATATCAGTTTAAATAAAATAAAGTTCAAAGTAACTCCACCACCCATAACAAACATTAAAGCTGGATCCCAAGTACCAAAAATGTCTAAGTATCCTATTACTTTATCTGGATTAACCATACCAGAAATGGCAAGACCAACTGAGAACAAAGTACCTAATAAAAAGCTAACTACTAATTTCATGATCTCTCCTTAATTTAAATGTAATACATGTCTAAAGATGTAAACTGTGATTGCTCCTGTGGCCATAAAAGTACACACAGCAACTAATGATCTAACAGAAAGTCGTGGTAATCCACATATACCATGCCCACTGGTACACCCACTTCCAAGTC
>CAXGOD010000146.1:0-5981 GCA_964011245.1 uncultured Bacteriovoracaceae bacterium
TTATTTTAACAAGAAAACAAATGAGTAAAGAGTTTGCTTCTACTGAAGCTACAGATATCGACGTTGATGTAGATTATAAGAAAGGAACTATGACTCACTTAACAGCTTCCACAAGGGTGACTTTGCCAGTGATGTTTCTACCAACTTTTTCTTTAGTTGTTCGAAATTCATCTCAAGGGGAGTGGTATGCTGAAGAAAATAGTGGAGTCCCAGACGATATCCCGCAAACTATTGATGGAGCTTTTTCGTTCACTCCTTTTACTTCTAGAACTGGAAGAATGCACTTTGAAATAGCTTTTAAAGACATTGGGAATCGTTATGATGATGTTCCAAACAATAGGAAAGTTATTGGTGGAGTAGAGTTTGATATGTATAGAACTTTCTTTTTCAGAGCGGGCTTTGGCGATGGTTGGGGCTCAGGTGGAATTGGTGTTCGTAATGATAAATTCATTTTTGACTTAACAACATATGCTGTTGAAGCGAGCCTCGATGGTTACCGTGAAGAAGAAGATAGAAGATATGCAATGAATATTGCAATGGGGTTTTAGGCCCTCTTAATGAAGGCCTAAAGATTATTGCCAGTCGTAAACTGTTTTTTCTAATTCTCTAATGCAACCCCAAACAACTAGATCATAAACCAAATCTTCTTTTTTATTATAGCTAGTCATCTCCATTGGTAGATCATTCATTGTGCATGAGAAAGTAAATGTAGCAGATTCAAAACCATCTTCATCTACAGTGCCAACACTCATTGTTTCAAAGTTTACAGTAACATTTTGATACTCAGAAGTTACCTTACTTGTATTTATAGCCGCTTCGACAGCATCATTATCAAATTCACTATGTCCACTTCCAGAAACTTCTAGAGTACAAGAGTTTCCATTACAAGTTAGACCGTGAGTATAAAAGGCAATGTCACCTCCACAATATGTATCAGGACAAATATCATCCATGTAAGAGTTCACTTTTTCAGCCTGAACTGGTGTTAAGAAGTCTGGTTGTGCAAAAGCAGAAGTTGATAGTGTTAATAGAATTAATAAAGTTTTCATTGAGTTCCCCTAAATTTGAATTGTCTGCAAATTAGTGAAACTAGGACCATCTGACAACAAAAAGTGTAATAAGTTCATATACATAGTTGCTATCTAAAAATTTGATAGACGCAATGGACAAAGAGTATCCTCATTGGTAATACTCCGTAATTAATAAGTATTAGGGTTCAACTCCCTAGCGTTTACAACGTTTAACAAGCAAGGAATAAAGCATGTCTTTACGCAATCCATATGCGTCTTTTTTAGATTCACTCGAAAAACCGGCTAGATATATTGGTGGTGAACACTTCATCATTCAAAAAAATTGGGACCAGATGATTTCAAAAGTCGCTCTGTGTTTTCCTGATACTTACGAAATTGGAATGAGTCATCTTGGTTTTAAAATTCTTTATGAAGAAATAAACAAACAAAAAAATATGTGTGCTGAAAGATGTTTTACTCCATGGGTTGATATGGAAAAAGAAATGAGAGATAGAGATCTACCTCTTGTAACTTTGGAGAGCTTTCGCCCATTAAAAGATTTTGATGTTGTAGGGTTCTCTCTACAATATGAAATGAGTTATACCAATATTTTAAATATGCTTGATCTTGGTGGAATTTCACTATGGCAAAAAGATAGAAAAGAAGAAGAGCCATTTGTGATATCGGGGGGGCCATGTGCTACTCACCCTGAACCAATTGCTCCGTTTATGGATTTTATTGTCATCGGTGATGGAGAAACTTTATTCTCTAGAATCGCTCATTTTATAGGCGAAGCCCGTGCTCAAGGTATGAAAAGAGATCATATTCTTTTTGAACTAGCTAAGTGGCAAGGAATTTATGTTCCTTCTTTTTATGACACAGAGATGGATGAATTTACGCAACTTGAAGTGGTAACAGGTCCTAAACCAGAATTTGATGGACAAATTCCTAATCGAATTCAAAGATTTTTTGTAGATAGCTTAAAGGATTATCCTTTTCCAACAAAGTCACCTATTCCTCATATGACTGCTATTTTTGATAGGTTTTCAGTAGAGTTAAGTCGTGGTTGTACAGAAGGTTGTCGTTTTTGTCAGGCTGGAATGATTTATCGTCCAGTTCGAGAAAGAAAACCAACTGATGTTACAAAAATAGTTATGGATGGTTTAAAAAATGGAGGCTTTGATGAAGCTTCTCTTACTTGTCTTTCTACCGCTGATTATTCTGCTGTTACTCCTCTTGTAGTTGATCTTCTAGATAAACTAGCAAATGAAAAAGCTACTTTAGGAATAAGTTCTTTAAGAGCATATGGGCTAGACAACAGAGTTTTAGATAAACTCGCTGAAGTGAGAAATACCTCTTTAACTTTTGCTCCAGAAGCTGGGACGGAGAGAATGAGAAAAGTTATAAATAAAAACGTAACAGATGAAGACATGATGAATACAGCGCGAGATGTCTTTAGTCGTGGTTGGAAAAAAATGAAATTATACTTTATGATTGGTCTTCCAACAGAAGAAGACGAAGATGTTGTTGGTATAATGCAAACAGGTCTTCGTGCAAAACAGATTGCACAAAAAGAGTGCGGTGTTGGTAATCCTAATATCACTATTTCTGTTTCTTCATTTGTCCCAAAACCTCATACACCATTTCAATGGGCACCGATGATTACATTAGATGAAATTATTAGAAAGCAAAATCTACTTAAAGATCATGCAGTAAAAATGGGGCTAAGTTTTAGAAAGCATTGGTCTAAGATATCCCACCTAGAGGGAATTGTTTCTCGTGGAGATAGACGTGTAGCTCAGATGATTTACAAGGCATGGGATAAAGGCTGTCGTTTTGATGGGTGGAATGAGACATTTAACCATGATTTATGGATAGAAGCACTAGAGGAAACAGGTATTAACCCTGAGAATATGCTTGGAACAATACCTATGAATGGAAAACTTCCGTGGGATCATATTGATGTAGGATTAGAAGATAAATTCTTAACTCGTGAATGGACTAAGGCAAATAAAGATAGACTTTCTCCTCCTTGTGGAAAAGTTCATGGAATGATTGTTCATCATACAAACTTAGAAGCTCTAGAGAAAACATTTGATATCGATAAAAAACGTCTTGTTTGTTATAGCTGTGGTGTTGAATGCGATCTACAAGGAATGGTAGATGAAAGAAAAGAATATCTAACTAGTGTCAATGCAATTGAAGATAAACCATATGTAGCTCCTACTGAAAGAAAGAAAATTATCGAGTTACGTGAAAAACGTGGACAATGGGTAGGAGAGAAATACAGAGTAGAATTCTCTAAGCTTGGATCATTAAGCTTTATTTCTCATTTAGATCTTCAAAAAATTATGGCCAGGATATTTAAAAGAGCAGAAATTGAGCATCTGTATTCTGAAGGATATAAAACGAGACCTCTTATTTCCTTCGGTCCCGCATTAACATTAGGGGTAAGTTCTCTATCTGAGTTTTTCGATATTCGAGTTCCAAAACCTTGGGAAAACTTAGATGTGATGCTTGATCTTTTACAAAAGCATTCTGAAAAAGGTATTGAATTTAAGTCAATAACAAAGCTTGAAAATAAAGCCACTTCTATTCAAATGGCAGCCAAAAGTTTTACTTACTATATGCAGCTAAAGAATGAGGCTCAAAAAGAAGATGCTTTAAAACTTTTAAATGATAGAACTGAAATCCTTGTGGATTCATTTTCTAAAAAATTACAAAAAAATATTAAAAAAGATATTAAGCCATTTATTCAGAAAGCTTATATAGGTAAATTAGATTTACCAGAACAGACTCTAAATATCATTGATGAAGTCTCTCCTTGTATGGGAGAAGGTGTTTTCATTGAAGCATTAGTTGATCAAGGGTCGTCTGTAAGGCCAAGTGAACTTGTTGCCATGTTTAAAATGAATGGTATTGAAACTGAAAAGCCTATAAAAGCAGGAATCGATTTAGTATAAAGCTTGGGCCTATTTAGGCTCAGGCAAGTGCTTTTCATCTACAAGAATGTGAAGAATTAGTGTTTTTATTTTCTTTTTAAGAGATCTTTTAATCTCTTCTGTTGAAATCTTCATACTTATATCCTCTAAGTTATTGATATAGTTAAATTCTAAAGGAACTTAAGGTCCAAAGGCAAGCTTTGACATTATTTGTAAGAATGTGTGTTGGCAGCGCGTTAAAACTGTACAAATTTCTATTAATTTTATAGTGTTAGGCAACTTTTTATACATTTCAAAAGGGGGATTCATGGCCACCACTCAAAGTGAGTCAACGAAGAAAACGTTAACAAATACAAAAAGAAAATTAGAGCTAATTAAAAAGCATAAACTATCTAAAGATACTTTATTAGATATGTTTAGAAATGCTTATACATCTAGAAAGTTAGATGATGCTGAAATCAATATGAAGAAACAGTCTAAGGCCTTCTTTCAAATTTCAGGAGCTGGCCATGAAGGAATTCTTTCTGCTGTAACTAAAGTTTTAAAACCAAAATATGATTACTTTATTCCGTACTATAGAGATAGAGCTCTGTGTACAGGTCTAGGAGTCACTCCATATGAAATGCTTTGCCAAGCAAATGGAAATATTGGAGATACAGCAAGTCACGGTAGACAAATGCCAGCACACTGGGGAAATGTAGATTTAAATATTATTACTAAGTCTTCATGTACTGGGACTCAATTTCTTCAAGCCGTTGGTGTTGCGGAAGCAGGAAAGTACTTATCTAAAATGGGGAAAGAAGGTGTTGATCACGGACTTCCTTATGCTAATGATGAAATTGTTTATGCCTCAACTGGTGACGGAACTACTTCACAAGGTGAATTTTGGGAAGCAATTACAACTGCGACTGTAAACAAACTCCCAGTAATGTTTATGGTTGAAGATAATGGTTTTGCTATTTCGGTACCAACTTCAGTTCAAACACCAGCTGGTTCAATTTCACAAACTCTTAAAGGAGTTCCTGGACTAAAAGTTTTTGAATGTGATGGAACAGACCCTATTGACTCTTACGATACAGTTAAAGAAGCAGCTGATTATCTCCGCGCAGGTAATGGCCCAGTTATAGTTCACGCTCATGTAACAAGACCATACTCTCATTCTTTATCAGATGATCATTCTTTTTACAGAACAAAAACAGAGTTAGAAGAAGAAGCAAAGTTAGATGTTATTACAACATATCCTGAATTTTTAGTTGAAGGTAAAGTTGCAACTCAAAAAGAGATAGATGCAATAAAAACTGAAGTTGAAGCAGATGTTAAAGATGCTATGAAGAGGGCCATTGCTACTGAATGGCCAGCTGTAGATACTTATATGGATCATCTTTACTCAATGGAATTTGATCCAACGAGTTCTGACTTTGAAAGAGATGGAACATTTGTTGGAAAAGACGATATTCCAATGGCCGGTTCAATCAATGCTACTTTGAAAAATGAATTAAAGAAAAATCCTCTAATGAGAATGTTTGGTGAGGACGTTGCTGACTTTTCTGAATTAGAAAAACTAGATAATCCCGACCTTGCTGGAAAGGGTGGTGTTTTTAAAGTTACTTCTGGATGCCAAAGACAATCTAAAGAAGGACAAGTCTTTAACTCACCATTGGCTGAAGCGAATATTATAGGACGTGCTATTGGCCAAGCAATGAGAGGAATAAAGCCTGTTGTTGAGATTCAATTCTTTGATTATATTTGGACTGCTTATATGCAGCTTAAAAATGAGATGGCGACGACAAGATATAGATCAGGTGGAGATTTTAAATGTCCAATGGTTGTAAGAGTTCCAATTGGTGGTTACCTTAGAGGCGGAGCTATATACCACTCTCAATCCGGGGAATCATTATTCATTCATAATCCAGGAATAAGAGTTGTTTATCCATCAAATGCAGCAGATGCAGCAGGGTTACTAAGAACTGCAATTAGATGTGATGATCCCGTTATGTTCTTAGAGCATAAACACCTATATTATCAGGGG
>CAXGOD010000147.1:0-5971 GCA_964011245.1 uncultured Bacteriovoracaceae bacterium
TGCATGTGTTGGTATGAAAGGATCAAGAGTTCAAAATATTGTTAATGAACTTCAAGGTGAAAAAATTGATATAGTTAAGTGGATTGATGATGTTGAAGAGTTTGTAAAAAATGCTTTAGCTCCTTCAGAAATCACTTCTATCAATAGAAATATAGAAGATCATATTCTAGACGTAATCGTTGAAGAAGATCAATTATCTTTAGCAATCGGTAGACGTGGACAGAACGTTCGTTTAGCAGCGATGTTAACGGGATGGAAAGTAAACATTATCTCTAAATCTAAGCTTCAAGAAAAAGTTAAATTTGCTGTCGATAACCTTGCTCAACTTGAAGGAGTTTCAGAATCTCTTGCACAAGTTTTTGTTCAATCAGGTGTTATGTCAGTAGTTGATCTTTCTGCAACAGATGCTGAAGATCTACAAAAAATGTTAGATTGTTCTTTAGAAGATGCTCAAAAGCATATTGCTACTGCAAGTGCTGCTATTGAGAATCCAGAAATTGAAAATGAGCCGACAGAAGAAGCTGAAATTGTATCAGCATCAGCGGTTCCATCTCAGAGAATGGGAATGATCAAGTCAAGTGGAGCAACTCACTCTGAAGATGGAGAAGATCCAGATAAATTCTCTGATGCAGAGAAGAGATTAAGAGAAGAGCTAGCTGCTTTTAAATTAAAGTAATTTCCTGCTAGAAAGCAGTTAATAAATAGGATAAAAACTGGAGTTTTTAAATGCCTAAAAAAGTATTTGAATTGGCAAAAGAGTTGGATATAGGTGCGATTGACTTAGTTGAGAAGTTAAAAGACCTCGGGTTTAATGTCAGAAACCATATGGTGTCTTTAACGGATGATGAAGTTGATAAAGCGATGACGGCTATGGCCCCAAAAGCAGACGCTGCTCCAACTAAAAAGAAAGTTACTAAGAAAAAAGTAGCGAAGAAAAAAGTTTCCAAAAAAGTTACAAAGAAAAAAGTTGTAAAAAAAGTAACTGCAAAAGCAGCAACAGATGTTGAGGCTAAGCCTGAAGAAGTTGCTACAGAGGCAACAGAAGAAGCAAAACCTGTAGTTAAGAAGAAAACAGTTACTAGAAAGAAAGCAGAGATTGTGGAAATCGCAGCAGCGAAAAAAGCTGAAAAAGAAGAAGCTGCTAAAAGCGACGTATATAAAGAAAAAATGCATACGTTTACTCCTGTTTTTGTTCCTGAAGAAAAGTCAAAAAGTGAATCTTCAGATAAGCCTGTTTACAAGGAATCTGGAGCAGGGACGGCTAGAAAATTTGCTGATTCTCCAACATCAACTGATGATGCTGATAAAAAGAAAAGAATGGGAGACCTTGCTGCAGCAGTTGCTAAGAAAGGAGCTGCCAAAGTTAAAGACGTAACAATGATTAGAGCTGAGGAAGCAATGAAGCTTGCTGGATCAGTTATGGGACGTCAGGTTTATACTCCAGTAAAAAGAAAGAAGATTTATAATGGTCCTTCTGCAAAAACAGAAATTACAGAGGTAAAAGACGCTAAGAGAGTTGTACATATCTTTGGAAGTGTTACAGCTGAAGAACTTGCAAATAAACTAAGTCAAAAATTCTCTCTTTTTAAAAATGCAGCTTTAAAAATGAACTTACTTTTAAAGCAAGATGACTATATTGGATTAGAGTTAGCAACTGAATTAGCTGCAATGTATGAATATAGAGTTGAAAATAAAGCATTTGATGAAGATAAAGCTCTTGGAAAAGATGAAGTGGGTGAAGACAAATCACATCTTCCACTTAGAAACCCAATTATTACAATCATGGGGCACGTAGATCATGGTAAAACAACTTTGGTTGATAATATTAGAAAGACAAAAGTAACTGAAGCTGAAGCTGGTGGTATCACTCAGCATATCGGTGCTTACTCAGTAAATGTTGGTAAAGCGACATTAACTTTCTTAGATACTCCAGGTCACGCGGCTTTTGGACATATGAGGCAAAGAGGGGCAAACGCTACTGATATTGTTGTTCTCGTTGTAGCAGCAGATGATGGTGTAATGCCTCAGACTAAAGAATCTATAAAATATGCTAAAAATGCTGGTTGTCCAATTATTGTTGCTATAAACAAAATGGACAAAGAAGGGGCTAATCCTGAAAAAATCAAACAAGGTTTAACAGAATTTGAACTTGTTCCAGAAGATTGGGGTGGTGATACGATGTTTGCTCCAATTTCAGCTCTAAATGGTGATGGAATTGATGGATTGCTAGAAAGTATAAAACTTCAAGCTGAAATAATGGACCTTCGTGAAGATCCAAAGGGTAAAGCTGAAGGGATTATAATAGAGTCGAAGATAGAAGGTGGTCGTGGACCAGTAGCTACCGTTCTTGTACAAAAAGGTACACTTAAAAAAGGTGATGCTCTTGTTTGTGGAGAGACATATGGACGTGCTAGAAGTCTTATGGACCATACAGGAAAAAGTGTAAATGAAGCAGGACCTTCAATTCCCGTTCAAATTCTTGGTTTAGCAGGTGTTGCAAGCCCAGGTGACAGTTTAAATGTTGTTAAAAATGAACGTGAAGCGAAGAAGATTGTTGAAAACAGAATCACTGAAAGAAAGAAACTTGCAGTTGCTGTTAAGCCGGAAGTTACATCTCTTGAAGATTTCTTTGCTAATGCGGCTCAAGATATAAGTGAAAAGAAAATTGTTAAGTTAATTGTTAGAGCTGATGTTCAAGGGTCTTACGAAGCTATCGTAAATGCTGTTGAAAGTATCGGTAATGACGAAGTTGGTGTTCAAGTTATAAGTGGTGGTGTTGGTGCTATTACTGATAATGATGTTGAGATGGCCAGCAATACGGAAGGGTTTATTATTGGATTCAATATGAGACCAGTAACTTCTGCAAGAAAACTTTCAGAGCAAAAAGGTGTTGAGATAAGAAATTATTCAATTATCTATGAGCTAATTAATGATGTTACTTTAGCTTGTGAAGGTATGTTAGACCCTGAGAAAATTGAAAAATATATCGGTCGTGCAGAAGTTCGTGATACTTTCAAAATACCAAAAGTTGGAACAGTTGCAGGTTCAGCTGTTATTGATGGAAAAATTGAAAGAGGATGTAATATTCGTCTTCTTCGTGAAGGAAAAATTCTTCATGATGGTAAACTTTCAACTCTTAAACGTTTTAAAGACGAAGTTAAGGAAGTTGCTAACGGATATGAATGTGGTATGGCCCTTGAAAACTATGATGATATTAGAATCAACGATGTTATCGAGGCATATATTTTAGAAGAGAAAAAACGTAAGTTAGAAACAGATCAAACTTTCTAGGAAATAACTAATGTCTAACAGAAAGAAAAATGGAGGAGTCTCCACTAAAGATCTATTTCAAGATAAAATCAGAAATGAGATAAGTGTTATGCTAAGACGAGAGATTGCAGATCCTCGTCTTACTATGATTAGTATTACTCGTGTTGAGCTAAATCAAGACTATTCAGTCGCTAAAGTTTTTTGGGATACTTTTGATGCAGCAAAAAGAGGAGATGCTAAAAAGGCCATCGATGGTCTCACTGGAAGAATGCGCTCTCTTCTTGCAAAGAACCTAGATGTAAGACATACACCTATTTTAGAGTTCTTCTATGACTCGCAATTTGAAGATGAGTTAAAGATTACTCAACTTCTTAAAGATGCTACGTCAAATGAAGAAGACGTATAAAATACCCTTAATTTTCAATGCTTTTAAACCTGCTGGAATAACCTCTTTTGATGTTGTTAGACATTTTAAGCGTAATCTTCCCAAAGGTTATGGAAAAATTGGTCACTTTGGAACATTAGATCCATTTGCTTGTGGTGTTTTAATGGTAGGAGTAAATGGAGCAGCAAAACTAAACGACTTTATTCATGACTTCTTACCAAAAACTTATATTGCTATTGGAAAGCTTGGTGTCGAGACAGCGACAGGGGATCTGACAGAAGATCCAACTCAAATTGATGATTCAGACTATTTAAAAACGAATATCGCTAACTTCGATATTAAGTTTATCGAGAACTTTGTTCAAAAAAACTTTTTAGGTGAATACTGGCAAGCTCCACATAAATATTCAGCTGCGAAGTTTGAAGGTAAAGCTTTACATAAGTGGGCCCGAGAGGGTGTTGAGATAAAGAAAGAGAAAAAGCTTAGGACTATCCACTCTATTGAAGTTATAAAATATTCATTTCCGTATCTCATTTTGCGCTGTGAAGTTAGCTCTGGGACTTATATTAGGACTTTATTTTCAGATATTGCTAATAAGCTTGGAACAATAGGAACCTTAGTCTCATTGGTTAGGGAGAGTGTTGGTCCATTTCATTTGGATAATATAATTAAAAAGAAAAATTGGCCGTCTGGCGAGGACTGGGACTTTGAAGAGTTTGGAACTCCTGTTGAGGATGTTTTGCCATTTGGAGATATCATTTTTGCTGAAAAAGAAGCTAAGCTATATTCAAATGGTGTTCAATTAAAATTAGATCGGGCAGATAAAGTTATCCCAAGTCCAATGTCAGATAAGTACTTTTGGATTAAAAATATGGAAGGAGTTATGTTAGGCTTAGGTCGCATAGAAGAAGAGATGATCTATACTCAGTTTAATTTTTCTTCTAATTCATAATATCCTTCTTGAACTTTAGTCCAAGCAGCTTTAATGAAGTTCTCTTCTGAGTCAAAATCTTTAGGATCAATACCCTTATGAGAAATCGCCCCAATCTTTTGACCATAGTTTACAAGTCCAGACTTTTCACTAAGAACCTTCCTTGTTCCATAAATACTAATTGGAAAAACCTTAACACCATTTTTATAAGCAACCTGAATTAATGGCTTTTTGATTTTTGAAAAATCTTTAGGGCCTGTTGCCTTTCTTTGTCTTGTGCCTTCTGGATAGAATTGTAAACTCTTATCTAATTTCGTTAATCTATCCGTAGCATTTTTAAAGACTTTTTTTCTAGAATTTGGATCTTTTCTATCAACGATGATCGCTCCTGAAGAAAATGCACATATTCCAAGTAGAGGAATATAAAGAACTTCTTTTTTCATAATGGGTGGGGATTGAAGATTTGTAAGCATCATTGGGATATCGATAAAGCTTTGGTGATTAGCAATATACAATCCTTCTGGACTGCCTATTGTACTAATATTTCCTTCTCTTCTATCTATTTTCGTTATTCTTGAAAGACAGACAATTCTTAAGGTGAAGTGAGAAAACATCCACCAAAAAGGACCCGTTATAGTTCTTCTTGTTTGCCATTTAAAAGGAAGGGCAACAATACTTATAGGAACAAGAAACAAAATAAATGATGATATTAAAAGGCCAGCTGAAATTGGGAATAATAAGTATTTCAGAAAATTACTCATTATTATTTTAACTTTTCAGCAAGAAGGTTACTTTGTAGAAGACTTTTTAGGCCCTCTTCATTTTCATTCCAGATTTCTTTAAGAGATTTACCCTCAGCAAGAACAGGGCATTCAAAAGTAAGGACTCCACAATTGTATTTTTCAGGTACAAAACAACCAAGCGATCCAGGAGTTGGATAGCCAACATCCTCTGCTGTTTCATACTCATTATGACTTGAAAGATAGTTCGCAATATCTTCGATTTCACCATTAAAATTCAATAGTGCTTTCCAGGAGTGAAATGATAAAACAAGGCCTGGTTTAAACTTATCAAAAAGTTTAATTAAGAATTGGTTTTCAGGCTCAGATAATGGAGCAGGACCTGGAAAGTACTTTTCCTTTTTGGCCTTATCAGTCCAATTCTCTGAAGGATAATTTCTATTAAGATCAACGGCATGAGAGTTAACTCTTGTAGAGCTTCTATAACCATCAACATTTAGAATAGGAACGACAACCACAGGAATATCGCTGATATTATGCTCATCTTTCAACCACTCAAATAGCTTTTTTAAAACATAAACACCTTCAACTTCATCACCATGTGTCCTAGCAATAAGATAAAGATATTTATCAGCTTTGATGTCA
>CAXGOD010000148.1:0-5918 GCA_964011245.1 uncultured Bacteriovoracaceae bacterium
ATATACATCGGGAACAACTGGAGAACCTAAAGGTGCTGTTATTACCCATGGTGCTTTTACTCAAATGCTTCTAAATGTAAAACACTTTACACATAATGCTTTTAATAAAGATGATCGAAACTTAGTCTTTTTACCAATGTCACATGTTCTAGGACGTTGTGATTCAATGCTCTTACTTATCTTTGGAAATGAAACTGTTTATGCTGAAGGTATGGAAGAATTAATTAACAATATAAAAGTTTCACAACCAACATTCATGATCGCTGTTCCTAGAATATTTGAAAAGATCTATGCAAAAGTTACTGAGGATTTAGCTAACTCTTCAGGAATTAAGCAAGGAGTATTTGATTGGGCAAGCAACGCTGCTAACAAATACTTTGAAACCCTCGCCAAAGATAAAACACCATCTACAATGGACATTATTCAGCATCAACTTGCCTACAAGCTTGTCTTCTCAAAAGTATATGAGAAGTTTGGTGGTAAAATTCGATTCTTTATTTCCGGAGGCGCTCCACTTTCTGTAGATATTATTAAATTTCTAAGAAATGCTAACCTTACAATTCTTGAAGGCTATGGCCTAACAGAAACGGTTGCACCATGTTGCTTAAACCCTCTTAGCAAACAAGTGCCTGGCACAGTTGGCCAACCCATGGGAGATGTTGAATTTAAATTTGCTGATGACAATGAAATCCTTATTAAGTCTAAGGCCATCTTTAAAGAATACTACAAAAACACAGAAGCAACTGCAGAAGTCTATGACGAAGAAGGTTGGTTTCACTCAGGAGACATTGGACATTTTACTCCAGAAGGCTTTCTTAAAATTACTGATCGTAAAAAAGATATTATTATTACTTCAGGTGGAAAAAACGTTGCTCCACAAAAAGTAGAAAATCTACTAAAACTTAACCCCGGAATATCTCAGTGTGTCATTGTAGGCGACAAAAGAAAGTACCTTACTGCAGTCATTGCTGTCGACAAAGATAGCTACGATGAAAAATTTCTTAAGGCCGCAAGCCTAACATCTGACACTAGCTACGATGAAGTTGCTATAAGTGATGAAATTTACAAGGATATTCAAAAAAAGGTAGAACTAACCAACCAAAGGCTTGCCCAGTTTGAAACAATTAAAAAATTTCTAATAGCTGATAAAGAGTTTACTACAGACAACTTTTTAACTCCCTCTCTAAAAGTTAAGAAGAAGTTAGTCCTTGAGCAGTATGCTACGGAAATAGACGCCATGTATCAAGAAAAGTAAGCCTTTGACAAATAAAGCTATTATATTTATAAAGGTAGATTCATACATAACATTATAAAAAGGGTATTTCATGGCTCGTGTAACGATTGAAGACTGTTTAGAAAAAGTAGAAAATAGATACGAATTAGTTCATTTAACTGCAAAAAGAGTAAAGCAATTACGTGAAGGCGAAGAAGCTCTTGTAAAAAGTAAAAACAAAGTTGTTGTTACTGCACTGAGGGAAATAGCTGCAGATAAAGTTCTTCACTCACCGGTTGAAGAATACGATGCTGACGAATTCTAAAATTTATATTTTTAAATATATCAAAAACCCTCTTTTTAAGAGGGTTTTTTTATGCCTACAATATACTAATGAATTTAATAAAAGCTAATGAAACTCATTTTCCTGAAATAATTACTATCTATAATTGGGCCATAGAAAATACATCTAGTACTTTTGACACTGAACTCAAAAACGTTGAAACTTATGGGCCATTTTTAAAATCCTTAAAAGATCATCCGCTAATTGTTGCTACTGATAGTGATAATGTTCTAGGTTGGGGTTGTTTAAAGCCTTACTCCGATAGAAAGGCCTATGATGAAACAGTTGAGTTATCGATCTATATCTCTCCGGATCATCATGGAAAAGGTATTGGTACAGAACTTATGAAAGAATTACTCTCCAGAGCTCAAGAGTATGACTTTCATACAATTCTCTCTAGGATTACTTCCGAGTCAGAAGCAAGTATTAAACTCCATAAGAAGTTTGGCTTTAAAACGGTCGGTATAATGAAAGAGGTTGGTCTAAAATTTAATCGAAGAGTAGATGTCATCCTAATGCAAATAATTTTACAAAAGTCGTAACTTTAATAGCTTATATTTTTTCCTCCAAGGGATGAAGCTTTCAAGTACCACAAGCTCATAGCTAAATAAAAAGCCCCAGCTAGTGGGGCTTCAAATTATTTTCTAAGAGCAATTTTTAATACTTCATCAAAGTGTTCTACTGGATAAAACTTCATTCCCTTTCTATGACGATCAGGAACTTCTTTTAAATCTTTTTCATTTTCTTTTGGAAGAATAACTTCTTTTATACCAGCTCTTTTAGCACCAAGAACTTTTTCTTTGATACCTCCAACAGGTAAGACTTTTCCAGTTAAACTTAGTTCACCAGTCATAGCAACTTGTCCTCTAACTTTTTTATTTTTAGCAAGAGAATAAAACGCTAATGCCATAGCAATACCAGCACTTGGACCATCTTTTGGTGTGGCACCAGCAGGCATATGTAGATGCACTTGATGATTTTCAAGGTAATGTAATGAATCTTCTGCACATTTTTCTTCACTATCTTTTTTCTTAGTCGTTTTTCTTTTCTTAACTAACTTAGCCTTTTCTTCAAGTTCCATTTCTAGTTCTAAAAGTTTCTGAGTGTAACTATAAGCAATATTGGCAGATTCGTTCATAACATCTCCCATTTGCCCAGTTAGCTTAAGTCCTTTTCCTCTAAGTGGAAGTGTTTCAATAAATAGAATTTCTCCACCAAAAGAGGTCCATGCTAATCCTGTCACAACTCCAGGGTTTAAGGGTTTCTGTGCAACGTCACTTGAGAAACGTTTTGGACCAAGGATACTTTCAAGGTCTTTAGGAGTTGGTGAGAATTTTTTAGCTCTCTTAGCACTTACTTTGACAAGAGCTGCGTGACGGCAAAGTTTTGCAACAAATTGCTCCATTCTACGAACACCTGGCTCTCGTGAATAGTTTTGAATAAGACTTTTTAAAGTGGCAACGGGTAAACTATAGTCCTTAGTTGTTAGACCATGCTTCTTTAGTTGCTTTGGTATTACCCATTTATTAGCAATACTCACTTTCTCTTCCATCGTATAACCACTTAGCTCAATCAACTCCATCCTATCCAATAGTGCCTCAGGAATCTCTCCAACATAATTTGCTGTTGCAATAAAGAGAACCTTTGATAGATCAAAAGGAATATCTAAATAATTATCAATAAATGTTTTATTTTGTTCCGGATCTAACACTTCTAGTAATGCTGAAGACGGATCCCCCTGAAACGATCGACCTAGTTTATCAATCTCATCCAACATTATAACAGGATTGTTAACTTCAACTCTTTTTAATGCTTGAATTAATTTACCAGGCATAGCTCCAACATAAGTTCTTCTATGACCTTTAATTTCTGCTTCATCCCTCATTCCACCAAGACTAAAACGATAAAACTTTCTTCCTAAGGCCTCAGCGATACTATGACCTAATGAAGTTTTACCAACACCCGGAGGTCCTGCAAGACAAATAATAGTTCCGTCATATTCCGGCTTAAGTTGTCTTACCGCCAAGAATTCTAAAATTCTTTCTTTAGCTTTCTCTAAACCATAATGATCTTTTTCGAGCATTTTCTTGGCCAGAGGGATATCTGACCTCTCTTCAGTTTCTTTACTCCAAGGAAGCTGAGTCATCCAGTTTAAATAAGTTCTAGTTACATTATATTCTGGGGATGAGTCTGGGATTGACTCTAGTCTTTCCACTTCTTCTAATGCTGCTTTTTCAGCATCTTCACTCATTCCACATTCTTCAATTAAGTCTCTAAATTTCTTAATATCTTTTGATTTCTCATCTTCATCAAGGCCAAGCTCTCCCCTAATTACTTTTAGTTGTTCTCTCAGAAAGTATTCTCTTTGATATTTATTAACTTTATCATTAACTTCGTCAGTGATTTTCTTTTGAATATCAGCTACATCTTTTTCTCTTTTTAAGTAAACAAGAAGTTTTGCAAATCTTTTCTTAACAACTAATGTCTCTAAAAAATCTTGAGCCTCAGGTACATCTAGAGATAACGCAAACGCTACTAAATCTGCTAGTGATCCAGGAGATGGTGAATTAAGCATTGCCAACTTCATCTCTTCATTAAAGTATGGATTAATTTCACTTAACTTCTTAACTTGATTAATTACTGATCTTGTATAAGCATCAAGCTCCTCATCTGCTTCATGGATATCATCAAAAACTTCAGACTTAACAACTAATAGTGGAGCTTCTTGTAAGAACTTTGTGATTCTATATCTCTTAAGACCATGAACTAGTAAATTAACAGACCCATCAGGAAGCTTAAGTTTTTTAACAACTTTACAAAGAACTCCTACTTTATAAATATCTTTTGCGCTCAAATCATCAATTTCAGGCTCATGAACTTCTACTTCGTATTCCTCGATTCCCTCAGCATCAATATCATCAGAAGAGTAATATGCTTGTGACTCCTTAAACTTAACTAAGTTTAAAGCGACATAACCACTCCTACCAACCTGAGAGTCAAGCTCTGGTGTATACTTATCTTCACTTAGAATAATTGGTGCAATCATTCCAGGAAAGATGGGACTATTTACAATAGGAATAACAACTATTTCCTCAGGAACTTCTCCTGCTACTTCAACTTCTGAATTTAATTTTATCGTGTCATTCGTTGATGACATATGGCACTCCTATTTCTTGACATCGATTACTAATCGACCAGGATTTTCTAAATAAAAAATATCAAAACTTACTTTTTCTTTAAAAGAAAGTTCTACACTAAGGTTATCTATATCAAGATTGAAAAAGTCTACATTTTTTACAAACTTAACATTTTTAACTGCTTCAATTGCTTTGTTTAATGATGTTTTATGAAGATCTATATAAACCTTTTTTTCTTTACTCGCGATATGCCCATATACACGAGGAGGTTTAGCTGATGAAAAATCAAATACCACTCTTTCATAACCACGAGATGGAACGTATGAGTTTCGAATACCTTTTAACTGCTGTGAAGAAGACTTTGAATCCGTAAAAAAAACGCCTTTATCCAAAAAGACAGCTCTTTTTTTAGATGAAATTTTCCAAATTCTTTGCTTAGTTAAATCCTGAGCAAAAAGTGAAAATGACTGAATAAATAAGACTATAATAAGTAACTTCATCCCTATCCCTGGTTTGATTTAATACTTATAAATTCTATAAAAAAATCATTACTTAGACAAAAAAATCATTCGATTTTCTATTGGCCAAACCTATAAGAAAAATAATCATCACACCTAGACAGAAACTTATCATTCCTCCACCAGAACTACCCCCCGAGTCAATATCTATTGTTCCACAACTCATAGCGTCAGTCTCTTGTGATCCGGAGTCTATTCCAGACGAATCCCCTAAAGTTGAGGAAATTGCATTAGGTCTTGCAGTTACAGTAGCTTCCCCCTCAGTACAGTAGTAATTATCCTCGTATGGAGATGAGTCTTTTAATCCAAGAGTTACATACTTTCCATCCTCATAACCTTTTATACTTGTTAGTGCCAAGTAAGTTGAATTGGTATTCGTCATCACCATATAGTTTGCAAATATTTCATTTAACTCTGTTGAACTTATAGTTCTAGGAAACAAATGGACTGTAAAAAGATTTTTAGACATATCTGAGGATAAATTTACATTAAACTCTAAGTCTGTTTGCCTTTCTGAAAAAGTTCCATAAGTAATATCTGCTGTCTGAATAAGATTATTATCCAAATCGTATAAGTTAGCTGTCAAACCAATTGCCGATCCAATTTCTTTAGTGATCAGCTTTATATTCAAATAATCAGTATTAGCTGGTGTTATGTTTCTTAGGTCAATCTCTAGCTTATCACCAGCCCCTGACACTCCACTAGCA
>CAXGOD010000149.1:0-5833 GCA_964011245.1 uncultured Bacteriovoracaceae bacterium
GTTGATGAAACTGAAAGACTTGCAACAGTTGGTGTTGAAGTTGCTTTATTAAGAGAAGCTGTAGCTTGAACTGCTGGATCTAAAGCTGCATTATCGTGATCAGCTGTAACACTAATTCCCGTCCCATCAGGAATAGAAGAAACGTCTACAAATCCTGTTGTCCAAGTGTTCGAACCTGAACATGTTGGATTAAAGTTTAGTGTATCAATATAAACAACTACAGTTCTTGTACTTTCTGAACATGTACCTGAAGCAATATAAGTTAATTCATTTGCACTCGTAATATCAGCAGCTGAACTAATTGTAACTGTCGGTGCTGATACATCTTTGTTAACATCAACAGTTGCTTGCGTTGCTGGAGTTAAATCAACATTATCATGATCAGCAGTAATCGTTACTACTCCATCTGCAAGTGCTGTTGCATCAATAAACCCTGATGACCATGTTCCTGAAGAACAGTTTGGATTTACATTAATTGAACCAATATTTACAACAACAGCTCTTCCATTTTCTGAACATGTTCCAGAAGTAACATAACCAGTTAAATTGGCTTGAGAAATATCTGATGCAATATCAATAGTTACTGTTGGCACAGCGACATCTTTTGCAATTGAATCTGTTGCTTGAGTCGCAGGGTTTCCTGCTGCATCATTCATATCTGCAGTAATAGCAATACTTGCTGAATCTAATAGACTTGAAATATCTACAGAACCTGTTGTGAAAGATCCACCTGAACATGAAGGAGTATAACCTAAACCACCGATATCTACGCTAACGGTTTGGCCATCTTCACCACATGTACCAATTAATGTATAAGCTGTATGATTAGATCCATTTACATCAGGAGATGAGGTTATAGCAATTACAGGAGCAACTGTATCTTTTAATGCACTAGCAGATTGTTGAACAGCTGGGTTTCCAGCAAGATCATCCATATCCGCTAAAATTGAAATTGAAGCACCATCTGAAGCAGCAGTTACGTCAATGGCACTTATCGTCCAAGCACTAGCTGAACAACTACCTGGAGCTGTAACACCACCAATATCGACACTAACATCTCCATCCTCATCACAAGTACCACTTAATGAGTAACTAGAAACATTCGCAATATTTATAATAGAAGGAGCCGAAACAACTAAGCTTGGAGCTATAGTGTCTTTAGTAATATTGATATCAGAACTTACTCCAGTTACAGCATCTTTAGTTAATTCAGCTGTCATCACAATTGCTGCATCAGAGATTCCAGTTGTATCAACTGTTCCTGAGAAGTTAGTCCCATCACACACAAAGCCCGAGGGGCTTTGGGCATTCACACCACCGATTTTGATAATAATGGTTTCACCATTTTTATTACATGTCCCACTCACTGCAAATACTGCTGAGTCTGTAGCAATATTTATAAAGCTTGCATCTACTGGTGAGTCAATTGCAACAACAGGAGCTGTTGCATCTTTATCTACTGTTGACGTCGCTTGAGTCGCTGGATTTCCTACAGCATCCGATAGGTCAGCTGTTACAGCAATTGCTAAAGCATCGGCTTCAGCTGATACATCCCAACTTGTTACAGACCAAGCTCCAGAGGAACATGAAGCTGAATTACTAATTCCACCTAAGACAATACTTACTGAGCTTCCCTCGTCATCGCATGTACCACTTAGTGAATAAGCCGCTACATTTGCTGACGAGATATTTACTATGGCATCTAATCCTACTGTCGGGGCCACTGTATCTTTTATTAAATTTATATTTGAACTGGTTGCAACTTGAACGTTGTAAACCATTTCTGCAGTAACAACAATCGCAGCATCCGAAATACCTATTGAGTCAATTGTTCCAGAAAAATTTGTTCCGTCACATACAAAGCCAACTTGTGAAGTTGCACTAACACCATCAATTTTGATATCAACAATTTCAGAGTTTTTATTACAGGTTCCACTTACTGCAAAAGTTGCAGAGTCAGAGGAAATATTAATATAGTTTGCTGTAGCTGGAGCTGTTATTTCAACAAGTGGAGCAATAGCATCTTTATCTACTGAATCTAGTGCAGAAGTTGCAGTATTTCCAGCAGCATCTGAAAGATCAGCAGTAACTGCGATCCCAACACCATCTGCTTCAGCTGAAACATCCCAATTTGAAATGGCCCAAGCACCAGCTGAACAAGAAGTACTTGAAGAACTTCCACCAAGAACAACACTAACAACTCCACCTTCTTCATCACATGTACCACTTAAACTATAAGTTGCAACATTTGATGGGTCGATGTCTAAAGCCGCTACCATAGTTAATGATGGAGCAACAACATCCTTAACTAAAGATCCTGAAGCACTAACCAATACAGAATTATCTGCATCTTTTAGATCAACTGCAACTGCAACTGATGCATTATCTGCAACATCTGATAAATCCCATCCAGTTATTCCCCATAGACCAGCTAAACAGCTTACAGATTGAGAAGTACCACCAACTGTGATGTCTATGTTTAAGCTATCTGGTGAGCAGGTTCCAGACAATGAATAAGATAAAACATTTAAAGTGTTGATATCTACTAAGGCATCTAATGTGATTTCATTAGATGTTTGTTCAATTTGTTCTTGAGCTGCTGAAATTAAACCAGACGTATCTTCATAGTTGCTTCCGCAACCTACAACACTCAGTGAAATGGTTAATAAAATAATCCATGTTTTCATAAAACAATTCCTGTTCTAACTAATATTATCGGGTATAACAGGAATCTGCTGAACAAAAAAATAAAGCAAGCTTAATAGTCGTTTAATTTCGGATGGTTACAGTTCTGCAACCCAGAACAAATGTTAATTAAATTTTATTCAATGCCAAGATTTATCGCTGTTTAGGCCACTTTTTTAAGGTATAACTTATTGAGATCACGAACCTCTTCTTCAAAGCTTTTTCTCACAACTCCACGCAATGTCTTCTGCTCTGTGAGCTGAAAAAATAAGTTATCTTTATAACTAGCTGAAGTCATAATTGTTAAAAGATGACTAAGTTTTAAAGTACAATCCTTAATCTCAGTTAAAGAAAGGGATTCTTTTGAATCCATAATATATTGCAACCAATTTTTAACTTCAATAGTACTTTCTAATTTTTTATCTAACTTCTTACATAAAAACAATTCTATTAAATTTTCCTGACGGGTTAAAAAGTTCTCCATAAGAAGATACTCTTCCTTACCTATTTTCTTTTCGTATTTATGCTTCATAGAAAATAAACATGTCTTGGCATTATTCATGTAAATAAGAAAAGTTTCTAAAGTCGCAATTTGATTATCTGAATGCTCGAATAAATGGGTCATAATCGTTCTAAGTTCAGGGTGAACAAGTCCTTCTTGAAGACCTTTCCACACGTCCTGCAAAGACTCATAACCATGATAAACCTTATTTAAAGGTCCAATATAAACCTCATTGAGTTCGTTTATTAAAGCTGAAAGATAAGACTCAAAAGAATCCTTGAAAAAGTTAAGCTTTTCTTGATCTTTATATAGAATTCCTTTATGCCTTAACTGCTCAGTCATTATTAAACAATACTGAGTCCTACGAGATAAATCCTTCCAAGTGTCCTGATAAATATTCTCTTCAAGCTCACAAGACCTAATAAAGTAATCATATGTTAAATTTCTATTAAGCTCTGTCCATTTAAGCGCCTGAGCCCTAAGATCATCAGATTTATGCGAGTCATAAATATTTAACTGCTGAATAGGAACAAAGAAGTTTTGATTTTGCTCATCATTTACTAGAGCTTCAAGATCACTCTCAACTAACTCTGCTGTCCCGGAATGATTCACTCTATAAACAAAAAGATCATCAACCTCAATCCAAAACTGAAATTGATCCTTATCTTCAAATATTGAAAGTTTAGAAATCTTTTTATTCTTCTTTAATTCTTTAGATGTTAATACACTTCTAACTTTTAAAATATGAATTGAATCCATATTAGACATTACTAAATGTGTCTCTACACCAAAGCTCAACTGCTTTTCAAATTGGATCAACTCTTCATTAGTTAATCCAATTCTGTTCAGCTCACAGTCCATAAAAGGAATTACACAGCTTCCACTTTCGCTTATCTCGCTCTTCACTTTAAACAAAAGGTCGTGAACAACCTCTTCAGTCCAAGGCATATAAATATGAGAATAATTGTTTTTCTGAGGAAGCGGATTCCTAGAAAAAGTATAAATATTTGATGATCTCGTAAAGACATAAGGCCTGTTCCATTGACTCATGGAGGCCCTCCTAGGGTAGATGTTAATTTGAACGCAAGAGTGATTATATCAACTTTTTACGCATCGCACAACAAAACATCTAAACTTCAAAAAAAACATGTAATTACATAAAGATAGAGACCAATAAATGGCCCCAAACTTGACTAGTAAAAAGAAGACTTCTCTACTGAGCGTCTTCTTCCTCTAACATAGTTTGATCTAAGTAAGACACCATGGCCTTTCTTAGTTCATCCAAAGAAACAGTTTCCTCATTTAACTGCTTCTCATTAAATAGCTCTTCTTTTATCATCTTCACAGGAAAACCTGTTAAGTCTGATAGAGACTTCAATGTCACCATCTCTTGCTTTTCCTTAGCTTCACTTTCCAACACGCTAGACTCCTTGCTGTTGTAAAACCAATCCGAATCCGTGGACGGTCCCCCTCTCTCATTGTGAACAAAGCATATCTATCTACTGAAAAGCCTGTCAAAACAAACTTAAGAGATGTAAGAAATTGTTATCTAATCTTAACAAAATCTGAATAAAGTATTGAATTGTTTAACTTTTGTTAACGTTTTCGACCTTAAGAAAGTGAAGAAAGCTTTCCATTTTTGCATAGGACTCATCGAATTCTTGTATAGCTTGGCTCAAAAGAGTAATTCCTCCCCCTGCACCATAGAATAATTCACCCTGAGTATAGTCTAAAACTGCAGAGCGAATATTTATTGAAGCTGATTTAAGTCCTTTATGCATCACAATAGTTGATCCACAGTAAAAGCCTCTTTCATAACCTTCAACTTCGTTGATAATTTTCATAACTCGTTTTTTTGGTGCACCAGTTATACTACCACCAGGAAATAAGGCACGTACGACTTGATCAAGGTTAGTATCATCCTTAAGCTCTACACTTAATCTTGAAAACTGATGGACTAAACCAGGGACAAACAACGGTAATTTTTTATCCAATACATTTGCAGGAGTTAAGCAAATCTTAGTTAGATCATTTCTTAAAAGATCGGTAATCATATAGAGCTCAGCTTGATCTTTTTTAGATGCAACCAACTCTTTCCACTTGCTTTCTCTCTCAGACTCATCTTCTAACTTTATTGTTCCCTTAATAGGCATTGTATAGGCCATTAACTTTCTATTTTCTTTTTCAATTCGAAATAAGCATTCAGGAGAATTACTTAGATAGAGTTTTCCTAGAGAGTCTATATAAGTTGCATGAGCATAAGCTCCTACAGATAAGGTTCTATTCCATAAATCATGAATAAAGCTAAGAGGGTCACCAACTCCTTTAAACTTAAAATAAAAAGGTCCTGTTAGGTTAACTTGATAGCAGTCCCCATCAATTAAGTGTTTATAAACTTTTTCAAATTTCTTATGGTATTCATCAAAGCTTGGATACTCAGTAATTTCTAATTTTAGTTTTTCATCTGCTTGAAAGGATGAGTTCTTATCTTGATAAATATGATTCGCATATTTAATAATAATAGCTAAAGGCTTATGAGCAGGAAGGTTTTCTAGTTGATCTGTACAAGAAAACCCAAACTCATAAAAAAGATGAATGATAATTGGTTCGTCGTATTCATCATTTAATTTGTACTTCTCCAGTAGT
>CAXGOD010000150.1:0-5796 GCA_964011245.1 uncultured Bacteriovoracaceae bacterium
CCAACCATGACAATCCAAAGGATATCCATTACCATTAGCATCTGCATCTTTATATTTTTCATGACAAATATTTTTATCAGATTGGGTATTAAGACAACTATTGTATTCGGAAAGGAGCTTACATTCACCTGCATGGGTATATACTTGTTCTTTAAGATCTGGATGAGATGTATCCATTCCTGAATCAATAATGGCTACAATTACTTTCTTCTGTTTCTCATTATGATCAATTTGAATATCTTCGTCGATTCTACCTTGTGTATGAACAACATCGATATCTGAAATCCAGTCTTCTAGGGGGGCACCGTTATTCTTTAATCCCCATTGGAAATTCTCAAATTGTTCTTTGCTTGAGAATAATTCAATTTTGTTATTCTTTTCAACTTTGGTCTTTGGATACTTGAATTTTAGATATTCTTTTAATTTCTTTTCACTTTTATATTCAACTTTTATAACAGAGACATCAACTTTTGTTCCTGCTAAAAAACTTTTTTCTTTAGTAGAGAATACATCAACTCCGTTAAGAGCTTTTTTGATAGCATCGTTACTTTTGGAATAGATAAGAAACGACTCAGCTTGAGCGCTAAATGAAAGAATGAATAGTAAACAAATTAAAAATTTCATTACATTCCTGGTGTATAACTCATGGCCTTAAGCTCATACGGGGATATACCTAAGTGTCCACCTATAGAGTCAAAAAGACCTGTTCCAATCTTAGTATTATAATTTCCAACGGTATCTGAGATATACTCTATATAGCCTTGGTGATGTTGTTCTCTAAATCCTGTCACTCTTGTTGAACTAAAGAAATTATCAGCTCCTAAAAATTTTAAAACTTGAGCTTTATCAAAGTCCTCAAATAGAGTCTCGTATAGCTTATTAATTAGTTTCGTTAATTTGATTTTATCTTTTGGTAAGTTGCTTCTGTATTCAAGAAAGTCTTTTACTCCTGGAGGTACACATGCATAGAACTTATCACCATAATAAGTTTGTGGTCCACTTTCACCAAAGAAATCTACTGCTCTATCACAGAAGTCTTGCCAGTTCGCTTCCCCATACATCAAATACAATGCATTCATGGCAGTATGTTCTCTGCTAGCATCGAAAACAAATGTTTTTAGTTTCTCAAATGCACTAGGGTAGATGATAATTGTTGATTTAATATCATATGAGCGAAGCATAGGTGAGCCATGAAATTGTGAACGATCAATAAGCTCTGTGTTAGTATATTCAGAGTAGATATCTTCAATCTTAGAAAAATATTTTTCTAGTTTTCGAGTTTTTTTCTTCCAACCTGTGTATGCGTACTCAATACGTGTTGTGGGGTTAAGAGGTTTGCCCTTAGTTAACTCACTTTCAGTCATATAGTAACGTTTTTTACTATTTCCCATAAATGATTGCCCAGGGTCTTGATCAGTTGAACCAAGACTTACAAAACCTACTAATGAGCCAATCGCTCTATCAATAAAAGCATGAAAGTCATTACCCTTACGTCTTAGGATCATTGTAGAGTAAAGCTTTCTCGTTCTGTCATTTAAAGAGAAATCTTGTCCTTCAGAATTTGGAACAACAATATCTACAACATGGTTGATCTTCACTTTTTGAGATTTAAACCATAAAAATCTAAATGTATGAAGATATCCTTTAACTCTGTGATCAAGATCAGTTGCTTTATAGTTTTCATGTAATTGAAAACGATCATTATTTACAAATAAAGATCTTAGGGTCTGAAGGGCCGTATTTTCTTGTTCAGCATTTAATTCATTTAGTTTGATCTTAAATACCTTTGAGTACAACTTACCCTTAGTCCACTGGTTAGAATTATTTAAGATTTCAATAAAGTAATTTAGACCTTCAGAAATTCCATTTTTAAGATTTCTTTGTTGTTGAATCGTGATTTCCATTGATTCATCAACTTTTCTAAGCATAATTGAGCGCATAAGCGCCATATTATGATCAGTTCCAATATTAACACTTGCTCCTGGAAGGTTTGGAATAGGGATTGGTGCAGTTGTTCTTCCAGATAATCTAATGGTATCGTTAATAATAAATGTTTCATTATTTGCAAATTCTTTTAAAAAGTCAGAAACATTCTTCTTTCTATCCTCAGCAATTTCATCAACACACATTTTTTCTCTATCAATAGGTATGATAAGAATAATTGAAGCTGAAACTCCTGAGTCAATTAAAGCCTGTCTTTTTGCCAGAGCAAGCTTTCTTCCATCAGTTAAGCTTTTGTCATACTTTACGTAGTATATTTTATTACCATTTAATTCACTTTCTTCTGTGTATGGTTCTTGAGAGATTGAACAAGCAAATTCATCTTTGATCACACGTCCTAGTTTTTTCATTAAAGCCGGAACAAAAATCTTTTTAACTTTTTGTTTAGAAGCAGTTGAAAGATCTGGCATGGCACGAACATGAATATAAGTTCTACCGACACTGGCAGTTGCACTTAAGTTTGGTATTATATTTTGACTAATACCACTTAGACTTGCAAAAGCTCCTATTGTTGCTTCAACACCGACAGAGTCAACCATTTGAATAGGAGCACTACTTCCTAAGTACTGTCCAAAAACAATATTACGATTTGCAAAAGCTCGACCATTAGCTATAGGGCTCGCAAAGGCTTTTACTGGCATAGCACCATTAATACCGTGATTATTTTGCCTATATTCAACCATTTTTTGTTGAACATCCATCATGGCATCACTAAATCCTAAACCAGGAACAAAACGATCAATCGCCATATCAAGTAGACCGCTTAAAGAAGCATAAGTTATTTGTGTTCTAAAGAGTTTAAAGATCTCTTTAAAGCGATATGGAGATAACTCGTCTTCATCATAAAACTGAAGAACATAATTGTCATATCCACCTTTTGTTAGTTTTCCACCTTTAACATTACCTTTTGTAATCATGGTATTAACACTAAAAGGTTCTTCTAATTTGATATACTCACTTAATTTATTAATTCTACTTAGAAGCTTTTCAAGTAAAAGAGCTTCAATGTCTTTTGGATATTTAGCAAAACTAATTGCTTTAGCGAGTTCAGATCTATCGAGTTGATTAATTTTTCTATGAATCCATCTAAGGTCATCAAGAGTCAGATTTTTAAACTCACGTGCGTATGGGTGATTAAAAATAAGTTTGTTATTAAATGTTCTACCTACTTGCCAACCAACTTTGTTGATCTCTTGAGAAAAATCAGTCAGCATATAAATATCTAAAAGCCCTCTAAAAACCCTTCTGTCCTGTTGTCTTTGACGACTCATAAGTGGTAGGTGAATATTTACGTTACGAAGAGCAGCTGGCTCAAGTGTGAAGCCTTTTATAATTAGTTCAGTATCACTTATTGTCTTTTTGACCCACCTGTCTCTTTTAGTTAGTGTTTGTTCACCAACGACTTCAACAAATTGGTCTCTTTCTTTTTTATCTGAAAATGAGATTTTAATTTCTGGATAATACTTTGGAACATCGATATCGTAGCCAAGAAGCCTTAACATTGTTGCTCTAAGAATATTACTATGATTATCTAAACTTGCTACAAGGACGAACTGCGAGTTTATATCACCTTGTTTATAGACAACAGCTCTAAAGATCTCACTAGGAGAAGCCTTAATTTGCTTTAATACAAGCTTTGCCTTCTTAGGATAATTTAGATCTTGTTGGTTTGAAACTTTAAGTTTGGTATTTTTCCAAAGATTACTTTCAATTGGGTTTAGAGTTGAGATATCAACGCCATTTTGAATAAGACTTATTGCATCTACTTCATCGATTTGGCTTCCTTGATACACAAGATCACTGGCCGGCATTTTGTCGGTTGAGTTAGGGGTTAAATCGATTGATAATTTACTAGCAAAAGCTGGATTGAATCCTAAAAGCCCCAGTAAAATTATCAGTAGGGGTAATACGCGCATGGGCTAAATGTACCACGCCGTATTATTTAGATGTTGAAAAAGACTGCTATGTAGTAGAAATTACACGGTTTTTTTAGAGGTGATGATACATGAAATCAGATACTTAGAGCTCAAGCTGCCATTCATTTTAACCGATAAGCGTATAAGGGAGATTCATAGTGCGCATATTAGGTTTATTTCTAAATTTCGTTTTATTTTTTCAATCGGTAGCATTTGCTGGCGAATTTGACTGTGAAGATAAGACGATTCAAGTTTCCATAATCGAGGCTGATATTCAAAAGTACTTTGAAAAGAATGGAAATCCTTATGAGAGCTTTATCAATAAAGCAAATCTTCAAAAACAATTAGTAGCATTAAAATCTATTGAGCCAAAAGTAGAGAAGATTGAAGATCTCTCAAGTGAGGCTAATGTCGATAAAGTGGATTACAGTATTCTTTCGCAACTTCCTGGTGCTTGTGAAGAATATAAGAAAGATCAAGAAAACATAGAGGCCAAGAAAAAATGTGATGTAATTTTATTAAAGTACTTAACAGATGAAGCCTTTAGTGTGGCTTTAGAAGAAGATATCAATGAAGCTATAAAGTTAGAGTCTGATGCAATTGTTCAACTTCAAAATGATCAACATTTTAAAGCCCTTAAAAATTTAAAACAATATCTTGCCCTAGAGGTTCTTGAAAGATGTAAACTTGAAGAGGGCGAAAGATCAAAAATTATAAATATTGCTTGTGATAAAAACCTTGTTGGTGTTCCTAAAGATGGTCTTGAAAAACATGTGCTAGATAATCTCACAATTATTACAGAACTAAATAAACAGATTAATAAAGTTGATTTAGCAACTGTTGAGAGAAGTTGTGCCATGCTAACGGGAGTAGGTCTTGCAACAGATAAGGGGATAGAAAAAACTTTTACAGATAAAGATGGAAAACAAATTGATTTTGGTTACTCTGATACTGAATTTGTTATATGTGAAGACGTTTTGGCAGAGCAAAAAATAAGAGTTAAAGAAGAAGTTGAAATTGCGCAAAAGAAAAAAAGAAAAAGAGAAAGAGAAGAGCGTCGCCAAAAAAGAAGAGAAAAAAATAAAAGAGTAGTTGTTAAGACAGAGAATACTACGGATGACTATACAACTTCAGATGATGATTTTATCTCAGACGCAACTAAAGGTGATGAAGACAAAAAAGAGAAAAAGAAAAAAAGAAAAAAACGTAGAAAAAGTGGTAATTTTTGGAAAACAGCTGGCCTAGTTACAGCCGCTGTAGGAGTTTCTGGTTTATTAGCATATGGACTATATAAAGCATTTGAACCAGTAGGAACGAGCCCATATGTAGCACCTGTAAATACGTATACAAATCCGCGAACTTTTACTAGTTATTCGATGAATCCGTATGAACAATATCAATTGCAAAAATATATGATGGGCGGTTATCAAACGAGTCCAAATTGGATTGGTCATACCCCTGATGCTTCTAATTCACCATATACATTTGAGTTTAATCAGTAAAAAAAAGTAAGGGCCCGACTTACGCCAGGCCCTTGGGTGAGATTTGTTGTTTAGTGTGATTACATATTAGTAACGTCCACCTTTAAATTTTATTCTAATTGATTCAATTTTAATATTTCCTTGTATTCTTAGTTTTAGATCTGAAGCTGTTGCATATGAACCTCTTAAGTTTAAGCTTTGAGTTGTTGGACCGTGAACTTGAATTCCACCTTGTCCTCTTCCAGCTCCAGCTACCATGATACTCCCTTGTCCGCGTGCTACAATTGTTAGCGCTTCGATTTGCTTATTCATGTTGATCTGCTGACCATATCCCATTAGTTGAGATAGACTTACTCTTGTTGGACCATGAAACCTTTGTTGTACTTGAATTTGCACAG